>JAYVWH010001094.1:0-3445 GCA_043786265.1 Kofleriaceae bacterium
CCCGACGACGTGACGAAGACCGAGATCGCGCGGTCCGGCAAGGACCGCATCATCGGCAGCTTCAAGCTGTGTCTCACCGTCGCGGGCTCGATCGGCAACGTCACACAGCTGAAGTCGACCGGATTCCCGGCCTACGACGGCAAGATCCTCACCAAGATGCGCAACGAGTGGCGCTACAGGCCGTACATGGTCAACGGGAAAGCAGTTCCCGTGTGCACGGCCGTGACCTTCATCTACACGCAGAAGTAACGGAAACCTCGCGATAGGAAAGTGTTATGGGACTCGACCTTGTAGAGCTCTGGGGACAGATGTCCATCGTCGTGAAGATCATCACCGTGATGATGATCCTCATGTCGGTGTTCATGTTCTACGTCATCGCCGAACGGCTCCTGACGTACCGCGCCGCCAGCGACCAGAGCATTCGCTACGTGCAGGCGCTCGGTCAGTACCTGCGCGAGAACAAGGCGCAGGACGCGCTCAACGCCGCGCGCGGCGCGAGCAAGAGTCCCGTCGCGAAGGTCATGGAGTCCGGCCTGGGAGCCTTGCTTCAGGGACGTGAAGCGCTCAACACGAAGGGGCCTGACGACGTCGGCGACTTCGACCTCGTCGACTCCGTCAACCGCGCACTCGAGCGCGTGAAAGAGCGCGAGACCAGTAACCTGCGCCGCGGCCTCGCGTACCTCGGTACCGTCGCATCGGCCACGCCGTTCATCGGTCTGCTCGGTACGGTCGTTGGCATCCTTGGAACGTTCCAGCTCCTCAAGGGCGGCAGCGTGACCATCAACGAGATCGGCCCGAAGATCTCCGAAGCACTCGTGTCGACGGCGCTCGGCCTCGGCGTCGCGATCATCGCGGCCATGGCGTTCAACTTCTTCACGTCTCGCGTCGAGCAGTTCGTCATCGACATGAACGACGTGTCGAGCGAGTTCATCGACTACGTCCTCCGTGAGGGCCGGTCGTAACCAGCCATGTCCTCGTCGGCACAGAGCGGCAGCGGTAAGAAGGGACACCGGCATCGTCGCTGGCGTCTCTCGGGCAAGAAGGCCCACACCGAGACTGTCCGCAACGACATCAACGTGACGCCGCTCGTCGACGTCATGCTGGTGCTGCTGATCAACTTCATGCTGATGACGCTCATCATGGGTCGCGGCCACGATGTGGACCTGCCCAAGGCGGCGAACTACTCGCAGGAGAAGGACAAGATGCAGCCGGTCATCTCGGTCGACCTGGAGGGCAACATCTTCGTCGAGAAGAACAAGCTCGGCCCGGTGAGCGAGGCGACCCTCAAGGAGATGGCAAACCAGATCCAGGCCGCGTGGGCGGCGCCGAAGAACCCCGAGGGTGTCGGCCGCATCTACATCAAGGCGGACTCGAAGGTCCCGTACGGGAAAGTGTTCCCGGTCCTGATGTATCTCAACCGCGAGCTCCAGCTGCAGCAGATCGATCTCGCCATCGCCAAAGACTCGAAGGGAGCCGAGTAGCCATGGGGATGTCAGGTGGTAGTGGCGACAAAAAGCACGTCGCCAGCGAGATCAACGTCACGCCGCTGATCGACGTGCTGCTCGTGCTGCTGATCATCTTCCTCGTCGTCATGCCGATCATGATGAAGATGGAGACGCTCAACGTCCCGCGTAAGCTCGACGATCAGAACGAGATGCCCGATCCCAACGCATCGCAGCTGACGATCAAGATCAAGAACGATCTGTCGGTGGCTTTCAACGACGGCAGCTCCGAGAACGACCAGCCGCTCCAGGCCGTCGATATCGCCAAGACGCTGCGTCCCAAGCTCGAAGCGATGAACGCCTCGAACGACAAGGTCGTGTTCGTCGAGTTCGAGGATGGCGTCCCGTGGGGCGAGGTCGTGACGACGATGGACACCATCCGGTCGATTTCGTCGGACGTCAACCACGACGAGATCAAGGTCGCGCTCAAGTTCAAGGAAGAGAAGCCGGCGCAGTAGCCGCTGGCTCGCCGAGCCCCGCGCGCCCTCCTTCCCGGACGGCGCGCTTTTTTGTGGGCGCCAAGGGGCCAAGGGACGGCTCTGTACGCCGACGAGCGGTGCGTCCGCCGACGAGGTGCGACAGCGACAGCGATGGCGGGCGCTCGCCTGACACGGGGCGTGATCGGCGAACGCTCGTCGAGCGAACCGGGCCGGTGATACGTGGAGATATGGGCATGTCTTGCGGAGGTGGGACCTCCTCGAAAGAGGTCTCGCCGGCGATGGACACGGTGCGGTCCATTGCCGCAGACACCGGGATCTCGATACGTCGACGTCTCGGCTGGGACCCTCACGCGAGGCATCTGGCCCCGCATGTTTGCACTTCAAGTCACCGATCAAGGCCACAGACACCGAGGAACGCCGTCCAGCCCAAGGGGTGCGACACCTGTTGCTACGTTCACGAGGCGCGTTCGCTGACACGTGTCACTTCCGGTGATCGGAAGTGCGGCTCAGCGGGCGAACCCTTGGTGATACAAGCCAGAAATCGCCTTGACACCCCAATCCCACGTTCGTTACAAGCGGTCGGCTTTGGGCTGTTTGCACCCGCTTGAAGGGGGAGCTACGACAATGACCTCGACTCGAATCGCAACGATTTTTTTGGCCGCTACAGCGCTTTTCGCCGGCGCTGCCTGCACGGATCTTGAGAGCGCGACCAACCTGAACCCTGAAGGGCCGCCGATGATCCGGCAGGTCCGCATGAAGGAGATCAGGGTCGACGCAGCCGGCGCGACAACAACGCGCCGGATCTTTGCGTTCGGTACGCACGATCTTGCCGAGGACAAGGACTACCCGGCGCTCGGACCCAACATGGTCACGACGGCGGCGGTCACCGCGAACACCTTCCGTATCATCATCGACGAGCTTCTCATCGGTAACTACCTCGAAGAGGTCGCGTGCCGCGGTCCGGTCGATGACGACGTCTACGACTTCGTGCCGCTCGGCTCGACGCCGGAAGACATCGCGAAGTGCTCGGTCGCCAAGGACGTGCTTCCCAAGTCGTGCCCGGCCTCGCTCGACCACGCGGTCTGCATCTGCAAGATCGACGCGGGCTGCGGTGATGTCGCCAAGGGCCAGCCGGTCGGCGTCCTCGACGTCAACCAGGATGGCGCTGCCGATGACACCCGCCTGATCAGCGGTGCTGCCGGCATCCAGTGCGGCAACATCGACGTGCCGATCGATCTCAACAACAGCTACTGGAACCCGTCGGGAAATCAGGATCGCCCCGCGATGGGTGGCTTCGACGCGCTCGGGCCGGCCATCGTGCTCGCGCCCGTCAACGCGCTGCCGACTGGTCAGAGCTGCACGCTCAAGTTCGCACCCGACGTCGTCGACAAGACGAACCACGGCATCTGCGCCCCGTCCGGTGGTGACGTGACGAAGACGTGCGCCGAGGGTGACGTCAGCGCCTTCTCGTTCATGACCCAGAAGTTCACGATCAATAACCAG
>JAYVWH010001095.1:0-2086 GCA_043786265.1 Kofleriaceae bacterium
GCGCACCGCGTTCGCTTCGCGCGCGAAGCGCTTCGTCGATTCCGCTACGGGGTTCATTCCGGCGGCCGGCGACTTGAGCGCAAACTTCGCCCCGGTGTCGTCGACGACCTCCCAGACGCCACCCATCCCACCTGCACCGATCGGCGCAACGAGCGTGTATTTGCCCAGCCGCATCCCCGGCTGGAAGAGATCGGCCGTGCTCACTGCACCGTGTACGTTAGCGTGTAACTGCCGTTTCCGGACGCGCCGAAGCCATCAACGATCAGCCACTGCAAGTTGGCGCCGCTAACGGTTGCACCCGTGATGCGCGACTGCAGGCCGTTGCCGCAGCCACTCACGTCATCGCTGCACGCGACATCGCCGGTGTTGGCCTTTCCGGAGCGCAGGTAGAGGATCGTGTCGAACGCCGTGCTCGTGCAGGTGTTCGCGCTGACCGTGTAGGTCCGGTTGGGACAGCTGAGGAAGAAGTACGCGACGTCGGGCTGGGTCGTCTGCGACTCGCATCCCGCGATCGACTGGTTCGTCCGTCCAGCAGTCGTGCCGCTCTGTGTGCCGCTCGCCGCCGCGATCGGAAGACCAGTGCGCGTCCCGCGCTTGAACGCGAGGGTCGACATGCCGAAGCTCGTGCTCGAGCTGTACTGATCGACGACGAGACAGTAGGTCCCCGCGATCAAATCGAGCGCGCCCTGCGATTGCTGCGTCGAGCACTGGTCGTCGCTGCAGCCCTGGGTTGCACCGATGCCGCTGCACGCGCCCGCAAACACGCGGACGACGGTGTCGAAGTTGGACCCGAACGTGTCCCAGTAGATGACTTCCTCGGCGGGCAGCGTGAATTGATAGAACACGTCGCGCCCGCCCATGTTGCCGCAGGCCGTTCCCGACGCGTAGTTGTCGTCGTGCGCCGTCGTGACATCGGCGTTGAAGATGCCGCCCGCGCTGATGTCGATCGCGCCGGCCGCGGTGTCGTTGACCGGACACGTCGCGTCGGCGCCGTTGCAATCCTCGTCGGTGCCGTTGCCGCACAGCTCCGCGGTCGCCGGGCCTGCCACCGCATTGCAACTAACCCCGGTCATCGCCGTGTTGCACACCTGCTGGCCCATCCGTGCGCACGCACCGAGGCCCACCGTGCACGTCATGCCGACGGCAAACGTGTCGTCGATGCCGTTCTTGCAATCATCGTCGAGTCCGTTGCAGAGCTCGACGGTGCTGCCGGTCATGTCGTTGCACGTGGTGGAACCGTTACCCGCGCACACGATCGTGCCTTCGATACAGGCGTCGGTGTCGCTGCCATCGCAGGGCATGCCGAGGTCGAGGCCGTTGTCCACGACGCCGTCGCAGTCCTCGTCCTGGTGATTGCAAATTTCGGCAGTCGCGACGCACGCATCGGGTGGTCCGTCGGGTGCCGCATCGACGTGGCCGTCCACGGAGACCGCGTCGACCTCCGATGCATCGCTGGCCACGCGCGGTTCGGACGCGAGGGCACATCCTGCGAGCAGGGCCGCGAACGCAACGAACAGGGAAGCCGGGCGGTCTAACACCTGCCGCATCGATGGCACGACCTTCTGTGCAGAAGCAAGCACAAGCCCTCGAGCCCGCCCGAGCGTGGTAAGGAGACCTTCATGGACAAGCTGCAGGTGATCGGGAACACACCGACCGAGGCCGCCCCAAGTGGTCTGACCGAGGCCGAGCTCGAGGCCGAGATCCGCCGGCTCAAGACCGAGCGTAACGCCGTGATCCTCGCCCACTACTACCAGGAATCGGAGATCCAGGACCTCGCGGACTACGTCGGCGACTCGCTCCAGCTGTCGCAGGCGGCCGCCAAGACGACGGCCGATGTCATCGTGTTCTGCGGCGTTCACTTCATGGCCGAGACCGCGAAGATCCTCAACCCGAACAAGGCGGTCGTGATCCCGGATCTCACCGCCGGCTGTTCGCTCGCCGACGGCTGCCCTGCGCCGGTGTTCGCGAAGTGGCTCGAGAAGTATCCCGGTCACACCGTCGTCACCTACATCAACTGCAGCGCGGAGGTGAAGGCGCTGTCGGACATCATCTGCACGTCGTCGAACGCGGTGAAGATCGTCAAAGC
>JAYVWH010001096.1:0-7088 GCA_043786265.1 Kofleriaceae bacterium
GTCGACAGCTGCGTGATCTCCGACGAGACCCGCGCCTGGTCGCCAGCGACCTTCGCGAGGTCGACATAGCTCTGCTGCTCGCGCCACTGCATGTACGCAGTGCGATCCTTCGGCACGAATCGCAGGTCGCTCGTGACGACGTCGTGTAGCGCGCTGATCGCCTCGCGGAACTCGACCTGCTTGGCGATGCTGCCGCGGAAGTAGGTCGGCTCGCGCAGCGTGTCGGGTGCGAACGCGAGCCCCGTGGCGCCGGCATCCTGGCGCACGAGCGACGAACCGGCGTAGCGATGCTCGAACAGCATTACGCGGCTCCCTTCGGCGGCCTGGAATGGAGCGGGGCCGACTTGCTCGGACCCGCGGGCCTGGAATGGAGCGGGGCCGCGGGGACGATGGACAGCGGCAGCGGCACGTCCGGGTACAGGTGGTGGACGTCGACCATCGTCGCGATGATCGGATGCTTCTGGCTGATCGCCATCGTCGCGGACTGTCGATCGAGCAGCGGCGCGAGCACGGCCGCTGCCTCGGCGGACTTACTGGCCTCGCGGCGCAGCACGGCCATCACGCGCTCCTTCGCGACACCTCCACGGTTGACCTGCGAGAGCACCGTCGCGAAGAACGGCGCGAGCGCGCGCAGTTTCTCGACATCGGTGACGTAGCGATCGAGCAGCGTCGATACGAGCAGCTGCATGTTCGTCGACGGATGCTCGGCGAGCTTGGTCAGGTAGCTGCCGCCATCGGTGTCCTTGAACTGCGAGTACAGCAGCTGCTTGCCGAGGTCTTGCACCTCGGGCCGGATCGAATCGCAGATCGTGATGATCGCCTCGGCACCGAGCTTGTCGGCGCCGACCTCGTCGCGGATGAAGCCGATCGCGAACGCACGGGTGTCGTCCCATTGCGAATCGACGAGCTTTGCGAGCGCGACCGGCGCGAGCAGGTAGCGCGGGATCGACGCACGCGCGAGCGCCCAGGCGCCCTGGCGGACCAAGAGGTACTCGTTGCCGGCGAAGCGAGCGATGTCGTCGAGGCCGACGTCGTCAGGACCGAGCTGCGGCAGCAGCAGGCCACCGGCCTCGCGCGCGTGCGGCGACAGCGCGCCAATCAGGCGCATGATCGTGGCGGCGGGCTTGTGCGGGAGAGTTCCCGCGAGCTCGTTGCGGAGCAGGGACACGACATGTGCCGGAGCCCCGGGCGCCTGTGCCCGTAGCAGCGCGTCGACGAGACGAGCGGCAAGCGCACGACCGACCTCGGGATAGGCCTTGGCGACCGCGCCGAGGAGCGTGCGCGTTGCCTCGCGGAGCTCGGCGTTACCCGACAGCGCGAACAGCTCGAGCGTCTCGACGTCGTCTTTTGCGATGTCGACGGGAGTCTGGGCCAGCAAGCGGCCACCGAGCGTCCGGACGCTCGCGTGCGGCGAGCCGAGCATCGCCTCGATCAGCTGCACCGGCAGGCTCTCGCGATGCTTGTGCCGCATGATCAGCTCGCCGGCGAGCTCGCCGAGCGCAGCCAACGGATGGCCGACCATGTCTCGCAGCACGTCGGCGCTGATATCGCCGAGTGGCTCGGCGAGCACGCGCAGGATCGTCGACACGGCACCGGTAGCGCGCTCTGCGGCAGCGGCAGTCGCGGGGAGCCCGAGCAGGATCGCGATCGCGCGAACAACGGCGCTGCGTGCGACGTCGTCCTCGACGCGCCGGCCGAGCAGCACGCGCACCGCGGCGTCGCGCACCACCTGCGCCTTGCCGGTGACGAGCAACGCGATCATGTCCGGATCGGCGGCAACCGCGGACGCGTTGGCGTCGACCCACGACACCACCCACTGCTGCGCTTCGGCGATGTCGCTCGCGAGCGCGCCGCGGGCGAGCTCCGAGGACAGCGGCCGGATCCGCGCGATGTCGAACGCGAATCGCTGGGCCAGGATGTGACCGGTGGCGAGGACGAGTCCAAGCTGCTCGTCGCGGAGCGCGGCGGTGTACGCGGTGTTCGGGCGCAGCGCGCGGGTGGCGAACTGCTGCACCGGTGTAGCGCCGCTCCTGCTGATCAGCTCCCACAACGTGTTCGGCGCGCGGTCCCATAGCATGGGGAAGGCTTCCTCGCGCTGCGCCGGCGGTGGCGCACCGGGGTGCACGCGGTCGCGCAGTCGCCACGTCGAGCGGGTGTGGTGCGAGAGCTGATAGCGCGTGCTGTGCTTGTGCAAGATCTCGTTGAACGCGTGGAACGGCGCGAACCCGTCGTAACGGTGCATGTGATTGGTGCGGGTGGCGTCGAGGGCGTCCTCGTCGTCGTAGCCGAGCAGCAGCGCAGCCGCCATCTTCACGTAGTCGGGCGAGCCGGCGCGCCCGAGCCGGCGCAACACGCGCGCGACGCGGCGGCGGAGATACTGGCGGGTGTCGGGCGAGAACGGCCGGCGATCGCCGGTGTATGCGTCGATGCGGCGGGCGAGCAGCCCGTACATCTCGCCATCGCGGCGAGCCTCGGCGAGCCGGAACAGACCGCGGACGATCGAAGCTTCGGCGTTGGAGAGCCGAGCGACGCGCGCGATCGCGAGCACCGCCTGGCGGGAGACAGGATCGTTGATCAGATACAACCCGACGGCCGCGCTGCGACCCCTGAGCGGATCGAGCGCGAGCAGCTCCTCGGCGGCGCGCGCGAGGCTGGCGCCATCGCCCTTGTCGTACTCGTCCTGCAGCGTGCGCGGCAGCATGCGGCGGCCGATGTCCTTCGCGCGCGAAGGCTCGATGCGAGCCACCGCGAGGCGGGCGAGGTCACGCAGGTGCGGCGGCGTGCGCGGATCGTCGGCCAATGTTACGAGCGCGGGGACGCAGGCGGTCGAGCCGCACCGCACGAGCGCGAACACGAGCAGGTGGCGCCACGCATCAGGCTTGCGCGCGAGCTCCTTGGGCACGAAGCTCGACGCGAGTAGCTCGAGCAGCACGGGCTCGGCCTCGGCGAGATCGAGATCGGCCACGCGCCACAGCACGGGGCCGAGCGGCACCGGGCTGCGCGCACCCTGGCGAAGGTTGGCGATCAAAGCATTGCCGCCGACGCCGGCGGTGGTCGCGGGGGTGGCAGCCGGTCGTCCTGCAGGCGCAGAAGCTGCGCCCCCTGCGGCGAGGTGCTGATATCCGCCAGCGAGCTTCTCGTCGACGAGCTTCTGGAAGATCGTCCGTGCCTTGCCGGCGTCGACGGGAAGAGGCGTCTTCGTGCCGTCTTTGAGTGGTGCGCCGCGGCGGCCAAACCGGAAGTTGACGACGTACTGACCGGCGACGAGCTCGACGAGGTCGACCTCGTACACCTTGTCGGAGCTCCCCTCGCGGAACCACAGACGCGCCTGTTCGATCACCCGCACGCGCGAACACTACCAAACCGTCCGCGCGGTGGGCCGGTTAGGGCCTGTGATAGTGTGGTCGCTTGATGGGGGCGGACAAGCAGCATCCACAGCCTGTGGGGGAGACCCTGCAGTTCATGCAGCGCATGTGGGACTTCGTTCACGCGCTCGACGTCCGCTCCAAGCGCATGTCGCAGACGATCGGTGTGACCGGCCCGCAGCGGCTCGTGATCCGGCTCGTCGGTCAGAAGCCCGGCCAGACGGCGAGTGACATCGCGACGATGCTCGGCAAGCACCCCAGCACGCTGACCGGAGTGCTCGCGCGACTCCAGGCGCGGAACTTGATCACGCGTGAGGTCGATCCCAAGGATCGACGTCGCGCACGGTTCACGCTCACCGCGGGCGGCAAGAAGATCAACGGCATGAACAAGGGAACCGTCGAGGCTGCGACGCGGCGGGCCCTCAGCCGCGTGACCCCCGACGCGGTCGAGATAACGCTCGATCTCGTCGCGAAGCTCGTCGAAGAGCTGTCGCGTAACGATTGAACGTTTAGCTGCGTAGCGATTCGAAGAACGGCACGACGGCCGCCGCCACGCGTGCGCAACCACCGGCCGTGCGCGTGACAAGATGGTTCGTCTCGAGCTCGATCCCGGCGTAGCGCTTGCTCTCGAGCTCCTCGCGCAGCGACGTGCACAGCGCAGGCCCGGTGCCCGTGTACGGCTGGTTCGCGCGGACACTCAGGCCGGCCGAGCGGAGCTGGAACATCAGCTGCTCGGACAGCTCGGCTTCGAACGCGTGCGTCGGGTCGTAGAGGACGCCGACGTCGTAGGTGCGCTGCTGCGGGTCGAGCTCGGGCGAAAAGCTGTGCGACGAAAAGTGAACGACCGCGCCGCAATCGAGCAGGCGCGCCTGGACATCGCGGCGGACCGCATCCCAGTACGACGCATGAAACATGGCGATGCGAGCCGCGCGATCGCCGGGCGACAGGTGCGCGTTGCCCGGGACCGGCGCGCCGTAGCATACGGTCGGAACGACGTCGGCGTGGTCGTGCGGCCGGTTGAGGTCGACGAACATACGCGTGAACAGACCCGCGTGAACAGGTAGGCCGACTGCCTCGGACAGCCGCGATGCGATGTCGAATGCGCCGTGATCCCAGCCTGCCTGGGACTGCAAGACTTCGAGGTCGACGCCGAGGTCGACGCCGGGTGGCAGCGTCCACGACGCGTGCTCGCACGACAGCACAAGCCCGATCACCCCCCGAGCGTAGGGCTACTCCTTCAGCTTGTCGAGAAACGCGAGCCTAGCGCAGCGGGCGATCGGTTGCGCGCGGTGCGAGGGCTGCGGACAGGAGCGCGGTGACGACCACCACGCCCCCGTGAATGAGGCCGACGTGCAACCCATCGGCGACGTGGCAATGAAGGTGCAGGACGAGTCCACCGAGGCAGCCTCCGCCGGCGCCGAGCGCGGCCGCGATCCAGCGCGAGCCCACCGGCAGCGCGCCGCGCAGGAAGACCGCACCGACGACGACGGGTACGAACGCGGTCGCGAGGCCGATCTCGAGACAATAGTGGCCGTGGGGAAACCGCGCCCAGTCGTAGTGCACGCTGCTCGCTCCGCTCGGGTGCACGATCAAGCCGAGCGCGATGAACACGATCGAGGTCACGATCGCGCTCGCGGCTGCCCACTTCCAGCGCGGCGTCATCGAGCCGGTCGCGGGGACGAGTGCCAGATAACAGGGGGTCGCGAAGCCGACGAGCCACGCCGCGGCTGCAGCGGCGATCCAGCTCGCGGGCAGCTCCGACATGTCGCGGCGCATCGTCAGCGCGGCGAGCAGGCCCGCCCCATAGACGAGCGAAATACCGACGAGGAGCGCGAGCTGGCGCAGCGGGCGGCGCGGGGCGACCGGCGCGAGCGAGCCGAGCTCGGCCTCGAGCGCAGCCGAGAGCGGGCCCGGGGCCGGCAGGGGCTCGTGGGCGAGGCGATCGAGCAGGTCGGTGGTCATGGCGCACCTCCGGCAGCCTTGCGCGGGGCCTCGTTCGCGGGCTTGGTGCCGAGCAGCTTGCGCAGGGCTTCGTAGCCACGGTGCGCCCGGACCTTCATCGCACCGACGGTGGTGCCCGCAATCTCGGCTGCCTCGGCGACCGATTTGCCATCGAGCTTCGTCAGGACGACCGCCTCGCGCTGGGCATCGGGGAGCTGGGCGAGCGCGTCGAGGGCGGCCTTGGCGAGCTCGGGGTCGACCCGCGACTCGTCGCGGCTCGCGGCGGTCTGCCCGTCGAGGCCGGCGACGACCTCGGGCATGTCCTCGCCATTGCCGACATTGACGATCGCGCGCTTCTTGCGCCGGGTCTCGTCGATGAACGTCCGATGGGCGATCGAGTAGATCCACGGGAGCGGGTCCGCCCCCCGCACGTAAGCAGCCCGGGCCCGATGGACCTTGAGAAACGTCTGCTGCAGCAGGTCGTCGGCGAGGGCCCGGCTGCGGGCCATCTTCAGCAGATAGCCGAGCAGCCGCGGTGCCAGGAGGGCATAAAGCTCCCGAAACGCGCTGGCGTCGCCATCCTGATACCGCTGCATGAGGTCCGTGGGATCGGCCATTCGACCGTGGAGGGGTATACGACGGCCGGACCCACTGGTTACAGGTCGGCCGGGCGATGTATAGACGGCCCCATGGCTGGTCGTACGAAGCGCTCCCTCAAAACCCGTCCGAAGTTCAAGCAGAAGCGCCGCCTCAAGGATCGCAAGATCAAGGCGAAAAAGAGCGCGTGGCACAAGCGCGGCCTCAACCGCAGCCGTGCCCGCCGCGCCAAGCGCGGCAAGCGCGCGAAGTCTAAGTAGTCAACGACCACGCGATGAGGAGCTGGCCTGCGTAATAGCAGGGCAGTCCCCACGCGCGGTTCACGACGCTCGCTTCGACGAATTTATCGCGTGCGACCGCAAGGTCACTCGCGAAGAACAGGACTGCACCCGTGGTCAGCACCGGCTGGCGTACGGCGAGTGCGCCGACGACCATCGTCACGATCGTCAGCACGTAGATGGTCACCGGCAGCTTCATCTTGCCGAGCCGCGGCCACAGCCAGGCGAGTGCACCACCGCCGACAATCACGGGTGCGATCGCGAGCGGACCGAGCCAGCGCGCTGGCGGCAGCAGCGTGGCGATCGCGACGACGTAGGCGATGTGGCCGAGCAAGAACGCTGCGAGCCCGACGAGGAATGCGCGGTCGCTCTTGTCGAGCAGCGCGACATCGCCGACGGCACCGAGCACGAGACCCGAGAGGATCCAGATCGCGAATGTCGACGTGTTAGCGGCGAGCACGCCGACGGCGATGAAGGCGAGCGACGCGATGATCTTGCTCACCGTACGCACCTGTCGCGCGCGCTTGTACTCCGTACCCACGAGCACGAGGCACGCCACCGCACAGACGATCGTCGCGGCGATCATCCGTGGTGGGGCCGCCACCCGCCGAGTGCACGCATCACGAAGTCGAGGCGGTCCTGGCCCCAGAACAAATACTTCTCGTCGACGATCCAGGTCGGGGCGCCGAACACGCCTGCAGCTTTTGCCTTTGCGGTGTTCGCCGCCAGCGCTGCCTTGATCTCCGGCTCGCGCGTGCGCTCCACCCATTCGACAGGGAGCCCGCACGCCCCGAGGATCGCGCGCAGCGTCGCGTCGTCCTCTAGGTCCTGCTGCTCTGCCCACATCGCGCGGCCCAGTGCGATCGCGAGAGCGACGCCAGCTTCGTAGCTCTGCTCCGCCGCGATC
>JAYVWH010001097.1:0-2761 GCA_043786265.1 Kofleriaceae bacterium
TACTCGAAGGCCGTCGAGAAGTGGGGCGACAACCACCTCGCGTACTACGGCATGGGTGGCGCGTACGCCGGTCGTGGCGAGTGGGACAAGTCGTCGGACTCGTTCGGTAACGCCGTCCGTCTCGCCCCCGAGCAGCCGATGTACCAGATGTGGTACGGCGTCTCGCTCTACGAGAAGGCCGTGAAGACGGCCAAAGAAGATCAGGCGAAGAAAGAGAACAAGAAGCCCGAGGAGGTCCAGGTCGACCTCGCGAACGTCAACTTCGAGAAGGCCGCCGATCACCTCAAGGAGGCGGTGAAGCTCAACAAGGAGATGTGGCGCGCACACTATTACCTCGGCCGCATCTATCGCTCGCAGGACAAGCCGAAGGATGCCGCGAACGAGTTCTCCGCCGCGCTGCAGTCGAACCCGCGCGAGCAGGGTCCATACGTCGCGCTCGCCGAGCTCTATCGCAAGTGGGACTACACCGACGAGGCGATCAAGGTCGCGTCGCAGGGTGCAGCGAACGTTCCTGGTGCGAACGAGGTCTCCGACATCTGGTTCGTGCTCGGCATGGGCTACGACGACAAGAACAACTACGACAAGGCGATCGAAGCGTTCGACAAGTCGATCGAGAGCAAGCGCGATAACCACAAGGCGAAGTTTCAGCGCGGTCAGGCCTACTTCAAGAAGGGCGACATGACCCACGCCAAGCGCGACCTCGAGGAGTTCTCGAAGTCCAGTGGTGCTTCGCTCGAGTTCGCGAAGCAGCAGGCATCGAAGATGCTGATGGACATCGCGGCGAAGAGCATGGGTGCGGACAAGCCGCCCGAGCCGAAGCTGTCGCCCGAGGAGATGGTCAAGCAGCAGAAGGCGCAGAAGAAGGGCAAGGGCAAGTAAGCCCGCATCGCCTCCCGGCGATGATCATGCCCGCCTACTCGGCGGGCTTTTTTCGTTTCGGCGGCGCGACCGCACCTGATCGCGCGCTGCGCCGAGATGCGTAAACCTCGCGCGCGTGAACGGCGGCGAACAAATTGCATCCCGTAGGGCCGGAGGTCTCCCGATGGAATGGCTCATCTTCGCCACTGCGGCCGTGGTTATTGCGGTCAGCTTGCTTGTCACCAAGCGCGCCTGAACGGCGGCTCACAAGCAATTCGCCTATCCCAGGACCGTCAACTGCGCCCGAGCGGAGCGCGCTCGGTCAGTTTTTTTGGGTGGCGGCAGCGCTTGACTACATTCGCAGTGAAGCGCCCATCGGCGTTCCTCGCGCGCCGACGGCGTGCGAGTCTGCGTGTGTCTGACAGTCGATTCCTCGTCGGGGAAGGCTCCCACATGGCCGTTCAGGCAGTTGCCGGTCGTTCTCAGGATCTGGCTTGATTGGCATCGGACCGGCCGGGTGCTAACTCGGCAATCACGCTTCGATGAATGCCCCGGGGGGAGTCATCCCAACCCCCAACCCTTTTTCGGCAGTCCGGGGGCCCCCTAAGCCCCTGGGAGCATGTTAAAAAAGTGCGGGTGACGGGGGTCGTTGTTTCTTCTGGAAGTGCGGGAGGATAGACCGCAGATGGATACGCGCACGCTACTTCGTGAACGCCTACGCCGATCGAGAGATTGGACGGCAACCATCGATGAGCTCGAGAACGAGCTCAAAACTCAGGGCACCAAGCCCGAGCAGTCGGAACGACTGTTCGAGCTCGCTGCTCTCGTCGAGGATGTGATTCCAGAACGCGATCGCGCGCTCGGTCTCTATCAGCTCGCATGGAAGCTCCACCCGGAGAATCTCAAAGCGCTCTCACGAGCGCGCGAGGTCTACGGGGAGATTGGTCGCTTCGAGATGGTCGCCAAGCTCGGCGAGATGGAAATGCGTTCGCCGCTCGCGGCGAACAATCTTCCGCAGATCGTCGGCGAGGCCATGCTCGACAACGGCCAGAAGGACAAGGCACTCGCCGTCCTCCAGCGCGCCCTCGGCAACGATCCAAGCTCCATCAAGGTCAAGGACGCACTCGCTGCGCTGACCTATGACCAGGAGTTCTGGGCCGACGAGGTCGATCGTCTCTCCGACGACGCCGATCGATTCGATGACGCGCAGGCCGTGCGCATGCTGCTCCGCGCAGCACGCATCTGCCGCATCGAAGCGGCGGAAGACCCGCGTCTCGAGGAGCTGCTCAAGCGCATCTTCGCGAAGGACATCGAGGAACCGTCGGCGAACTTCATGTACGAGACGTTGCTGTTCGGGCAGAACCGCCAGGACGAGCTCGAGAAGCATCACCTGCGTCGCGCCGATCGCGCGCCCGATCACGCCAAGCGCATCGATGCGCTTCGCATGTTCGGGCTCGAGTGGCTGCAACGGTTCAAGGACAAGGATCGCGGCGCGAAGTTCTTCGACGCGGCGATTCAGGCCGTCGGCAGCAACGGCGCCGGCGCGATGAAGTCGGTGGTTGTGGCATTCACTCTTCTTCGCCAGGTGCGCGGCGATAAGGGCGAGTGGTCGCAGCTGCTCGACCTCGCGGATGCGGTCGTCGACCGTCTCACGAACAACGAAGAGAAGCTGTTCCTCGCAATCCAGGCGGGACACATCGCGTTCGACAAGGTCAACGACCTCGCGCGCGCGAAGAAGTACTTCCAGATCGCGGCATCGATCGAGCCGCAGAACCCGAACGTTCAGGACTTCGTGCAGCTCGTTGGTCCCGACGAGATGGCGGTCGCGGCGGGCTCGATGCCGACGATGAACGCGACGCAGATCCAGGACACCGACTCCGCCGTGCGTGCGGCCGAGGCGTAC
>JAYVWH010001098.1:0-6113 GCA_043786265.1 Kofleriaceae bacterium
ATCGCCGGGTGCGCCGATCCCGAAGCATCGTTCCTGCTGCAGACCGGCCGCGGCTTGCCTGACCTCGGGCGCATCGCATCGGTCACGAACGAGTTCAAGTCGCAGTCGATCAACTTCTTCTTCAAGCGTTTGTTCGGACGCGAGCTCGCGAAAGAGGAAGGCCCGTTCTACGGAGACGCCGCCAACGTGTTCTCGCGGAGCGGATTCCACGCACGCGCGCTGATCAAACATCTCGTGACCTCGGAGGCCTATTGCTCCCGCTAATTAAATATCAGCGCGCTGCGCTGCTCGCGGCGAGTGTCGCCGCTTTAGTCGGCTGTTCGGGTGAGATCGAGAAGACCGGAGAGCCGATCAGCAACGAGATGCTCGGTGCCGGAGGTCGCGATATCTCCGAGTACTGGCAGTCGATCGACGTCGCGCTGTCGCAGAATACGCGGATGCTCAGCTACTCGATGCTGCGCAGTGAAGTCACGCGCGCGACGGGCAAGAGCTGGGTCGTCGCTGGTGCGGATCAATGGGATCGCAACCGTGGCCCGCTCGGCGGCGCCGACTACAAGACGACGTTCGCCGACGACCTCACGCCAAGCCAGCAGCGCATCGTGCTGATCCGCAAGATGGCGTTCCAGGTCTGCGGTGATCTGGTTGCGGCCGAGGCTGGTGCTGCGGCCACGCGCACGGTGTTCACCGAGCTCGACCCGGGCGCAGCGTTCGATTCCGCCTCTGCGACGACAAAAGCGCAGATCACCGCGATGTTCCGCAGGTTCTTCCTCTCCGATCCCGAGGAAGCAGACCTCACCGACGGTGCGGCTCTGGTGCACGCGCTCGCCCCCACCGGCGCCAACGGTCAGGTCGCGTGGCGCGGTCTATGCGTCGCGTACCTCGGCTCGATGCGCTTTCTCACCTACTGAGCTCGGCATCGATCCGGGGCCACAGATCGTCGAGAACCGGAGTAACGCACGGCCCTGCCGTCTCACCGCTGGCAACCTTCACTACCTACGATCAGGCGGCGGATGTCGTGCGCGTGATGTTGGGCTAAGCTGTTCATATGTGCCTCATCTGCGTCGAGATCGCAAAGTCGAAGATGACGGTCAAGGAAGCGCGGACGGCGCTGCGCGAGATGCGCACGAACATGGATCGCACGCACCTCGCCGAGGTCGAAGCCAAGCTCGACGCAGCCGAGAAGTCGACGAAGCCCTAAAGGTCGAGCGAGTCGAGATACGAATCGTCGTCGCGCTCGTTGCTCTGCGATGGCGCAGTGATCGCCGGCGGCGCAGCCTCCACGCGCGCGGCATGAGCGACAGACGGCGGCGGCGCAGCCTCCACGCGCGGAGCACGGGCGACCGCGGTGCACAGCGAGCAAGCATGCGGTGCATGCGGCGCGGGACGGCGATGGAGGTCGAGCACGGCGCGCGACATCTGTGCGAGCTCGCGCCGCACCTCACGACGGCGACCGGCGACACGCTCGATCCGCATGTCGTCGTAACCGGTGGTCTGGTGGCGCATCCAAGCGATCACCGCGGCCTCCGCGCGCTCCTCGATCGGAATTCGCTCCGTGCGCGCGACGGTGCCACTGCCGACGGGCGTCGCATGCGCCGCGACCAGAGTTGCGACCGATCGAGCGAGCGCATCCCACGACGGCGCAAATCTCAAGAAGGCGTGGACCTCGGCCTCGAACGACTGCGCATATTCCGCGTGCCCGCGCTCGCGGCGTGCTGTATCGGCAGCGCGTTTCTTCGCATATGCGTCGGTCGAGCGCTCCGCGTCGAGAGCGGCGCGGGCCGCTTCGATGGTGGCGGCCGGCGCCCACAGACCGCGCGAGAATGCCTTGCGCCCCTTCTTCTCGATTACCTGCCACGACGGCCCGGCCGCCTTCACCCGGCGGGTCAACCCGGCATCGCCGGGAGGCAGGCACGCCCAGCCCGCAGGCGGCGTCATGCGGCGTCCGTCCGGAGCGACGAACACGTGGGGGTCAGCTGTCGGTGTGAGCGTCAGCGACTCGGGCATCGAGGGCGGACGTTGCCCGAAGTCGATAGCGATGTCGAGACGGCGCGGTATCGTGCAGGGGTGGAAGACACGGTTCGCGTGCGCTGTCCGTACTGTCGCGAGTGGGTCGACCTGTATGTCGATCCGGACACCCGCGGCGTGCTCGTCGAGGACTGCGCCGTCTGCTGCCGCCCGTGGGCCGTCACGATCGACCGCGACGGTGACCGGCTGCGCGTGCACGTATCTCGCGCGCAATAGCTCGTGTTACGACTGCGACCATGATCGCCTACGACAAGCACGGGACGGTGTTCGCGCTACGCGAGGGTGCAGAGCTGCTGGTTCACGACGGCGAGAGCGAGGGCCCGTTGTGGCGCAAGATGCTCGACGCGCAGATCGTCGGGCTCGGTGCGGACAAGGACCTCATCGGCGCGATCACCGCGACGGGTACGGTCACGTGGTTCGGCGCGCGCACGGGTGAGCTCGTCACGACCGGCAAGGTAGAGGGCAAGGTCGAGCACGCTACGTTCATCGCTGCGAAGAAATGCATCGCCGCCACCGCCGGCCAGATCGTGGCAATCGACAAGGACGGCACCACGACGCTCGCCGAGCACGGCGCAAAGGCACTCGCGACCCGCCCCGACGGTGGCGTGTGTGTGGCGCATGCCGACGAGCTCGTGCAGATCGTCGACGGCGCGCGGCTGACCACACCGTATGCGCGCAATGTCGGCGCGATCTGCTGGCACCCGGCGGGCTTCTGGCTCGTCGGCGCCGAGGCCAAGGTCGAGCGCTGGAGCGGAACCGCACCGCTCTCGCATGTCACGCAGGTCCCCGACGGCAAGCACATCCAGCACCTCGCCGCGACCGACCGCGCGTTTGCGATGTCCTGGGACGACCACGATGTCGCAGAGCTCGCGTGGCCGTCGAAGGAGACGCTCGGATCGCTGTTCTATCCGGAGCGCAAGGTCGAAGGTCTCGCCTTCGGACCGTGGCCCTGGCTCGGCGTCGCACTCGACCTGGGTGACGCGAACAAGCACAACCTCGACAAGCCCAACGGCTGCAACCGTAGCGACACCCACGAGGGCCGCGACCATCACAGCTGGCTCGTGCGTGTGGGCGGCGGCGAAAAGGACGACGACAAGCGTTCGGCCCCTGCCTCGAAGCCAGCGGCTCCGGTTGCGAGTGCAAAGCCCGGCTCGTCGCTGCTGGGCTACGTCATCATCGGGGCGATCGGCATCCTGGTCTGGCTGATCGTGAAGTAGCGAGCGCCTGAGCACTGGTTAGACGCGAGCTAGGTCGCTGCGTCACTCCGGCCGAATTCGGTGAGCGCGCTAACCTTCGAAGGTGGTGAGCGACGAGCTACCGGATGATCCGCTGTGGTTCAAGGATGCGGTGATCTACGAGATCCACATCCGTGGATTTCAGGATTCGACGAACGACGGCATCGGCGACATCAACGGCCTGATCACGCGGCTCGATTACCTCGCCGATCTCGGCGTCACCGCCATCTGGCTACTCCCGTTCTATCCATCGCCCCTCAAGGACGGCGGTTACGACATCGCGGACTACACGAACGTCCACGAGCACTACGGCACTCGCGAGGACGTCGCGCGCCTCCTGCGCGAGGCCCACCGACGTGGCATGCGCGTGATCACCGAGCTCGTGCTCAATCACACCTCGTCGGAGCATCCGTGGTTTCAGCGCGCGCGCCGTGCAGCCCCGGGTAGCCCCGAGCGCGAGTTCTATGTGTGGAGCGACACGCCGGCGAAGTATCAAGACACGCGCATCATCTTTCAGGACTACGAGACATCGAACTGGGCGTGGGATCCGATCGCGAAGGCGTACTACTGGCACCGCTTTTACTCGCATCAGCCGGATCTCAACTTCGACAACCCGGCGGTCCACGAGGCGCTGTTCGACGTCCTCGATTTCTGGTTCGAGATGGGTGTCGACGGCATGCGGCTCGACGCCGTTCCCTATCTCTACGAGCGCGAAGGCACGAGCTGCGAGAACCTGCCCGAGACCCACGAGTTCTTGAAGAAGCTGCGCGCGCGGATCGACGCGAAGTTCAAGAACCGGATGCTGCTCGCGGAAGCGAACCAGTGGCCGACCGACGCCGCGTCGTATTTCGGCGACGGCGACGAGTGCCACATGAACTTTCACTTCCCGCTGATGCCGCGGATGTTCATGGCGATCGAGCTCGAAGACAGCTTCCCGATCATCAACATCCTCGATCGCACGCCGAAGATCCCCGACTCGTGCCAGTGGGCGACGTTCCTGCGCAACCATGACGAGCTCACGCTCGAGATGGTCACAGACGAGGATCGCGACACGATGTATCGCGCGTATGCGGCGGAGCGTGCCGCACGCGTCAACCTCGGCATCCGCCGCCGGCTCGCACCGCTGCTCGGCGTGCGGCGCAAGATCGAGCTGATGACTGCGCTGCTGCTCTCACTGCCCGGCACGCCCGTCCTCTATTACGGCGACGAGATCGGCATGGGAGACAACATCTACCTTGGCGATCGCGACGGCGTGCGAACGCCGATGCAGTGGAGCAGCGACCGCAACGCGGGCTTCTCGCGCGCGAATCCGCAGAAGCTGTACCTGCCGCCGATCATCGACCCCGAATACCACTACGAAGCGATCAACGTCGAAGCGCAGCAGGGCAACAACTCGTCGCTGCTGTGGTGGAACAAGCGTCTGATCGCCAAGCGCAAGGAGCACCGGCTGTTCGGGCGCGGGTCGATCGAGTTCATGTCCGGCGACAACCCGCGCGTGCTCGCGTTCGTGCGCGAGTACGAGGGAGAAGCCGTGCTCGTCGTCGCGAACCTGTCGCGCTTCGTGCAGTGCGCGCGCCTCAACCTCGAACGGTTCAAGGGCAGCACCCCGGTCGAGCTGTTTGGCCGGATGCGGTTCCCCGACATCGGCGAGCTGCCGTACTTCATGTCGCTCGGCCCGCACGACTTCTACTGGCTCGCACTCGAGCGACCGCAGGCGGCTGACCTCGCCGCGGAATCACTGGTTTCACGCGGTAGCTGGACCGACCTCCTCGCGCCCGCACACCGACGCCCGCTGGCGCGCACGCTGATCCACTACGCCGTCACGAAGCGCTGGTTCCGCGGCAAGGCGCGACAGCGCAAAGAGGTGAAGATCCTCGACGTCATTCGCCTCGACGGCGAGAGCAAGCACGTGATCGTTCTGCTGCAAGTGGAGTACGCGCACGGCGCGCCGGAGACGTACGTGCTGCCGCTCGCGTTTGCCGAGGACGCCGAGCCGCACGAGTCGATGCGCACTCCGCCGCTCGTGATCGCGAACGTCACGATCACCGACGTGCCGGGCCGCGGCACCGTGACCGGAGTCCTCTACGACGCACTGTGCTCCGATACGTTCGGCACCGCGTTGCTGCGGACGATGCAGCAAGGGCGTGGCGGCGATGGTCAGTCCGGCGTGCTCACCGGCACGGCACTCCAAACGCTGCGTGAGATATCTCTCGACACGCTGTTGACCCCGAGGATGGCGACGTTCGAGCAGTCGAACAGCAGCATCATCTACGGCGACAAGCTGATGCTGAAGCTGTTCCGTGCGATCGAAGAGGGGCCCAACCTCGAGCTCGAGATCGGCGAGTTCCTCGCGACGCGTGAGCCTCCTTATCGCGGCTCTCCTCGTCTCGCCGGTGCACTCGAGTACGCATCGGAGGGGCGCCCGCCGAATACGATCGGCACGCTGTTCGAGCTCGCACCGAACCAGGGCGACGGGTGGCGACTCACGCTCGACGCTCTCGACCGCTACTACGACAATGTGCTCGCGACGCCGCACCCGGCAGGGCCTCCGCTCGTCGCAGGTACGCTCGTCCAGCGCGCACGTCAGGCGCCGAGCGACAAAGTGCTCGATCACGCCGGTGCCTTCATCGACCGCGCCCGCCTTCTCGGGCTGCGCACCGCCGAGCTCCACGTGGTGCTCGCCAGCGACCCGGGAAATCCGCTGTTCGCCGCCGAGCCCTACGACATCATGCACCAGCAGTCGATGTACGGCTCCGTCAGTGCGGCGATGGCGCGTACGTTCGCGCTGCTACGTTCGCGCCGCGCGGCGCTCTCGCCCGAAGCGCTCGGGCTCGCCGACCAGCTGCTGTCACG
>JAYVWH010001099.1:0-7158 GCA_043786265.1 Kofleriaceae bacterium
GTTCTCGGACGACACCCTCGTGATCGGTGAGGGTGCAATCGTGGAGGCGCAGATCGACGTCGGCGACCTGATCATTCAGGGCACGGTGATCGGTAACATCACCGCGAAGCGCTCGATCGAGATCCACGCGCCGGGCCGGGTCAAGGGCGACCTCCACACCCCGCAGCTGCAGATCGACAAAGGCGTCATCTTCGAGGGACGCTCGTTCATGGAAGCCGCCGCCGGTGGTCGTCCAGCGCCTGCTGCTCAGCCCGCCCCAAAGCCGACACCGGTCAAATAGCCGTAGTAACGTAGGGCCATGGTCCTACGCATCCTCGTCGCCATCGCGCTGCTGTGCAGCGTCGCGCACGCAGGGGATAAGCCGTGGGCCACGGGTGTCGCGCCCGAAAAGCAGAAGATCGCGCTCGCCAAGTACGACGAGGCGAACGAGCTCTTCGAGAAGGGCAACTACCTCGACGCGCTGCCGATCTATCTCGAGGCGCTACAGCACTGGGACCATCCGGGCATCCAGTACAACACCGTCGTCTGCCTCATCAACCTCGACCGCATCGTCGAGGCGTACGAACACCTGGAGAAGGCGATGGCGTACGGCGAGGCGCCGCTCGGCCGCGACCTGTACAAGCAGGGGCAGACGTATCAGCGGATGCTCGGCAAGCAGATCGCAAGGCTGGAGCTCACGCTCAAGACGGCGGGTGGCACCGTGCAGATCGACGGCAAGCCGGTCCTCGTCGACGCTGGAACGACGACGATCACGTTGCTGGCGACGGAGCATCGCCTCGTCGCAGACAAGCCGGGGTACGACCCGCAGATCCAGACGATCAAGCTGAGCCCCGGCGAGCCAACCGTGCTGGTGATCGAGATGAAGCTGAAGGCGCGGGGCAAGACGGTGCGCCGGTGGGCGAGGTGGAAGCCGTGGGCGGTCGTCGGTGCGAGTGGTGCGATCGCGCTGACCGGCGGGCTCGTGGCGTATTCGTCCAAGGCGATGTTCGACACGTACGACGCCAACTTCGCACGCGGGTGCTCGGGCGGCTGCCCGGCGACCTCTGACCCGGCCGCCGGCGACAAGAGCGCCGCCGAATCGCGGCAGATTCTCGGGTGGAGCGTCGTCGCTGCTGGCGGTGCGACGCTGGTGACGGGCCTCGTCCTGGTGGTGTTCAATCAGCCCCGGCTCGTCGGTGCGTCGGTCACTCCGATGGTCGGCACGGAGCACGCGGGCGCGATGCTCACGCTTCCGTGGTGACGCGTTGAACGGCACCATCCTCCACGATCGCTGGCGCATCCTCGGCGAGCTCGGCAAGGGAGGAATGGGAGAGGTCTGGCTCGGGGAGCACCTCGCGCAAGGGCGCAAGGAAGCGATCAAGATCTTGAAGCCGCAGCTGGCGACCGACCCGCAGTTCGTATCGCGCTTTCGCCGCGAAGCGCGCGCGGTCAATCGCCTGCGGCATCCGAACATCATCGCGGTCTACGACTTCGGGCAGCTCTCGGATGGCCGGTTCTTCCTGTCGATGGAGTACGCCGAGGGCGAGAGCGTGTATCAAACGCTCAAGAAGACCGATCACTTCGACGTCGAGCGCGCGCTCCACGTGATGGGGCAACTCGCATACGCGGTGCATCACGCGCACTCGCGCGGCGTCGTCCATCGCGACCTCAAGCCCGACAATCTGATCCTGGTTGGCGAGGACCAGGTGCTCAAAGTTCTCGATTTCGGGGTCGCAAAGATCGTCGCGGCGGACTTCAACGAGAGCGTCGCGCTCAGCAGCAACAACGTGGTGTGGGGCTCGCCGCGCTACATGGCGCCAGAGCGGATCCGCGGCATCGGCAATGATCCGCGCAGCGATATCTACGCGATGGGAATCATGTTGTTCGAGCTCGTCGTCGGAGGACCGCCGTTCGCCGGCAACTCCAACGAGGTGATCCGCGCACACCTGTCCGCGTTGCCCGAGGCGCCGAGTGCGTGGCGGCCGTCGCTCGGGATTCCACCGGAGCTCGACGCGGTGGTGATGAAGGCGATCGCGAAGGAGCCCGGTGAGCGCTACCAAACGGCCGCCGAGCTCTACGCGGCGTTGCACAAAGTACCGGGCTACCCGCAGGCGAAGGCCGATACGCGCCGGCGCTTCGTGCCCGCGGTGCCGCGTCGTCCCGCGACGCTCGAGCCCGAACGTGAGGAGGCGCGAGACACACGCGTCGATCCACTCAGCGCCGCCTTCGGCGCCGCTGCGCGGGCCGGCAATGCCGGCCCTTGCGAGGCGCCCGCGCAAGCGTTTGGCAACGTGCGCGGGGCGCTGCGCACGGTCGCCGAGGCATTGCTCGATCTGGGCCTGACCGATACGCGGCTCCTCATTGGGGTCGCGCAGCTGCGCGATTGCGAGCAGGCGATCGCGGGGCTGGAGGCGGCGCAAGATGCGCTCGAGCACGAGTCTGCCGCCGTGCGCGAGACGCTATCGGATCGCGAGACGTCCCTGCGGTTCGCGCTCGCGGAGCTCGAATTCAAGGCAGGGCGGGGCGAACCGCCGCCCGATCTCGACGAGGCGATCCAGCTCTTGCGTGGGCGGCTCGCGACCGCGATGGCGAGCGGAGGCAGACTGCGCGCGCTCGACGAGAATCTCGCAGGGGTGACGGCGTCGCGCGCGTCGGGGCTCGAGAAGCTGATCGCGGTCTACGACGACCTCGATCGCGTCGTCGATGAGCTGCTCCCGGCATACGCCGAAGAACCGACGGTTGCACCGGCTGCCGAGCAGCTGGCACTCGTCAAGCGCCGCCGGGTGTAGCTACTCGATCGGCCAGTCGCGCAGCGCCTGCACCGTGCGCACGATGTCTGTATGGTGAGTGTCATCGTCGAGATCGCAAGGGCCAGCTTTGCTGGTCCGCGCAGCGGCTCCGAAGGCGTCGCGGAGTCGATCGACAAGCTGCTCGCGCTGCCCGATAAGGAGATCAAGTCGCTCCTGCGTATGCTGCGCAAGAAGGGTCTGGTCGCCCAGGCCTGAAGACCGAACGTATTTGCTCGCCGGAGCCAGGTGGCAGCGGCACATAGTTCCGACGGGGAGAGCCCGCGTGTTACCCTGATGGGTACAGATGATCGGCGAGATCGTCGACGGCCACGAGATCCTGCGCCCCCTCGGCGCAGGCGGCATGGGCGAGGTCTACCTCGCTCGTGGAACGGCTGGACAGCTGCGCGCGCTCAAGGTCGTGCGGGCCGATCAGGCCGCGTCGCAGCAGGCAGCGGCACGGCTGCGCCGCGAGGTCCACACGCTCGGCAAGCTCCAGCATCCCGGCATCATTCGCATCCTCGATGCGGGGCGGCTCCCCGACGGCGCGATGTACCTCGGAATGGAGTACGTCGCCGGGCCTGACCTGCAGGCCGCGGTCGGCTGGGATGGGCCGTTTCCGGTCGCCGATGCGTTGAAGATCCTCGTGAAGCTTGCGGCGGCGCTCGCCTACGCACACGACCACGGCGTCACGCATCGCGACCTCAAGCCGGCAAACGTCATCCTCGAGGGCGGCGATCCGGCGCAGACGAAGATCATCGACTTCGGTCTCGCGAAGCTCGCCGAGGATGAAGGCCTCACGCGCCTGACCGAGGACCAGCAAGCGCTCGGCTCGCCGCTGTACTGGGCACCCGAGCAGAGCACGAATGCCAACGTCGGACCGGCGGCGGATATCTACGCGCTCGCGGGCATCGCGTACTTTGCGATCACCGGCGAGCCGGTGTTCAAGCCCCGTCCTGCGGTCGCGCTGGTCTACGCGCATGCGCACGAGGTGCCCGCGCTGCTGTCGACGCGTATCGGGGCGGCACTGCCCGACGGGCTCGATCAGCTGATGCAGGCCTGCCTCGCGAAGTCGCCCAATGTCCGGCCGAGTGCGGCGGAGCTGCTCGTCGAGCTCGACGCGATGCTCGCCTCGACGCCGGTTGGGCCCAGTGTGCCGCGTGCGCAGCGGCTGTTCACGACGACAAACATCAGCAACATGGCGCAGGCGCTGACCGCACAGATTCGTCAGGTGCTGCTCGATCTCGCTGCAGTGCTCGATCGCCCGAGCGACGACGTGGAGCGGATCCAGCACGAGCTCTCCGAGCTGGAGCTCGAGCTCGCGATGCTCGAGAGCGATGTCGAATCCGCAATCGATGCCGAGATCGCCGAACGTCGCGATGGTGTTGCTGCGTCCGTCGCCCAGCTGCAGAGTGCGCTGACGGACGCCTACCGGGATCTGTTCGATGCGGTGAACGCCGACCGCGGCCGTGCAGTTCCGGACGCGCACGCGTTGTTCACCGAGCTCGACGAGCTCGTGGAGCAGTACCGGAGCGTATGAGTCAGACGCCGCCCAGGGGTGCGCCGCGTCCGCCGCGTCCTCCCGTCGGTACGGGAGCCAACGAGCGCAAGCTCGATCGAACGATCATCGATGGCGAGACCGGCGGCGGCCGCGCAGCGGGCCCAGTCGGCTCGACGGGTTTCGAGGCCGAGTCGGGGCAGACTTCGGTCGACAAGATCAAGATCGGTCCCGGCCTCCGCGTCGAGCAGTACGAGCTGATGCGAGAGCTCGGTCGCGGTGGCATGGGGCAAGTCTTCCTCGCGCGCGACAACAAGCTCGGTCGCCGCGTGGCGATGAAGTTTCTCAACGGAAGTGGCAGCAAGCGCTTCACCGAACGCTTTCTCGTCGAAGCGCGCGCGACCGCGCGTTGCCACCACGAGAACATCGTCGCGATCTACGAAGCCGACGAGTACCTCGGGTTGCCGTACATGGTGCTCGAGTATGTCGAGGGGGTGACGCTATCCAAGCTCATGGCCGACAAGCGCATGCCGGTCGGTCGCACCGTCGAGCTGATCGTCCCCGTGCTCAAAGCGCTGACCGCTGCGCACACCGCGAGCATCATCCACCGCGACCTCAAGCCGGAGAACATCATCGTCACCGGTGGCGGTCAGGTCAAAGTGCTCGACTTCGGTGTCGCGAAGCTGTTCACGAGCCCCGAGACCGCGTCCTCGCGGCGCCAACGCCCGCCCACGCCCGGTGGTCCCGTCACGCACGAGACCAAGACCGGTGCGATCGTCGGCACGCTGCCGTACATGTCACCGGAGCAGCTCGGTACTGACGACGTCGATCATCGCAGTGATCTGTGGGCCGTCGGCATCATTCTCTACGAGATGCTTGCGGGGAAGCATCCGCTCGAGCCGCTGACGCAAGGCCGCCTGTTCGGTGCGGCGGCCGCCGTCGACGAGCCGATGCCATCGCTGGGCGACGATGTTCCGGGTCTTCCCGATCGTCTCGTCGAGGTCGTCGCGAAGTGTCTCGCGAAGAAGAAGGTCGAGCGCTACGCATCCGCGGCCGAGCTCTGCGCTGATCTCGAGCCGCTCCTGCCATCCCGTAGTGGTCGGAGCCTCACTCACGACGAGAGCCCCTATCCGGGTCTCACCGCGTTCCAGGAAGCCGACGCGAACCGCTTCTTCGGTCGCTCGCAGGACATCGCGGGGATGGTCGCGCGGCTGCGCGAGCAACCGCTCGTCGCCGTCGTTGGTCCGTCGGGTGTCGGCAAGTCGTCGTTCGTGCGCGCCGGTGTCGTGCCCGCGCTCAAGGCTTCGGGTGAAGCGTGGGAGGTCCTGATCATTCGCCCCGGCCGTTATCCGCTGTCCGCGCTCGCATCGACCCTCGAGTCCCTGCGCGACACGCGTGACAGCGATCCGGTCCTCGACGACCCCGTCTTCAAGCTGCGCTCCGAGCCGGGCATCTTCGGTGCACGGCTGCGTGCCCGCGCCCGTCGCAAGCGCACGCAGATCCTCCTCTTCGTCGACCAGCACGAGGAGCTCTACACCCTCGTCGCAGATCCCGCCGAGCGCCGTGCATTCACGACCTGTCTCGCGAGTGCCGGCGATGATGCCTCGGGCCCGCTGCGGGTTGTTGTCTCGATGCGCTCTGACTTCCTCGATCGCGCTGCCGAGGACCGCCGCTTCGTCGAGGAGCTCACGCGCGGTCTCGTCTTCCTCCAGCCGCCATCGCGCGGTGGCCTCGAGGAAGCGCTGACCCAACCGCTCGACATGGTCGGCTTCAGCTTCGAGTCCGGCATCGTTCACGCGATGCTCGAGTCGCTCGAGTCCACGCCGGGCGCCCTCCCGCTCCTTCAATTCACCGCCGCAAAGCTCTGGGAGGCCCGCGAGCGCCAGCGCCGCATCCTCCCGCGTGACGCATACCTCGGAATGGGCGGGGTCGCGGGCGCGCTCGCCACTCACGCCGACGAAGTCCTCTCCGGCCTCGCCGCGCCGGATCAGAAAGTCGTTCGTGCGATCTTCCAGCGCCTCGTCACGCCGGAGCGCACGCGCGCGATCGTCGACGGAGCCGAGCTGCGCGACATCGGTCCCGACACCGACCGGCTGGTCGCCCACCTTGTCGCGGCGCGCCTGCTCACCGTGCAGACACGTGGTGATGGTGGGGGTGCCGTCGAGCTCGTCCACGAGTCACTGATCAAGAGCTGGCCGCAACTGCAACGCTGGCTCGACGAGAACCAGGAAGACGTTGCGTACCTCGCGCAGATCGAAATCTGGCGAGCATGAAGCGGCGGGGGCTCGTCTCCGGGCACGCCGCACTGGTGCGTCCAGCGGTCCTTGCTCCCGCGATCGTGTTGTTTTTGATCATGGTCGCGCACGCGTTGCTCGAGACAGCACGCGATGCGTTGTTTCTCGCACACCTCAGCCCCGATCGCCTCGCGTGGGCGTACCTCGCGATCGCGGTGGTCGCGCTGGTCGCGGTGGCGGCGGTTCGCGGTTGGCACCGCATACGAGACCCACGACGCATGCTCGTCACGTTCCTGATCGCCGCAGTCGTGGGTACCAGTGTGATCGCGGTCGTGCTTCCGTTCTCACCGTCGATCATCTTCGTGTTCTACGTGTGGATCGGCATCGTCGCGACGCTCGTGGTTCCTAGCTTCTGGATCGTGCTCGATCGTAGCCTCGAAGTGGCCGAGGCCAAGCGGGTGTTCGGCGCGGTCGGTGCGGGTGGCGTGTTCGGTGCGATGATCGGCTCTGCGCTCGCGAGCGTACTCGGCCACTTCATGGCTGCGAGTTACCTCGTCACAGCAGGAGCGATCGCCTTCGGTGTCGCCGCGATCGCCGCGATGGCGCTCGTCCCACGCAGTAGCCTCGAAGTGCCGCCTCGGCGACCTCAGCGGCTCGAGGC
>JAYVWH010001100.1:0-3700 GCA_043786265.1 Kofleriaceae bacterium
ACGTGAGACGAGCGTGCTGCAGCGCACTACACTGAACCCCGATGTTCGACGTCGACTTCTTCGTCATTGGCGGCGGCTCCGGCGGGGTCCGCGCGGCCCGGATTGCGGCCGAGCACGGCGCCCGCGTCGCGATTGCCGAGGAGAGTCGCTGGGGTGGAACCTGCGTCGTGCGTGGCTGCGTGCCGAAGAAGCTGATGGTCTACGCGAGCGAGGTCAGTCGAACAATAGATGACGCACGCGGCCAAGGCTGGACGATTCCGTCCGCGAGCTTTGACTGGCCGACGTTCATCGCCGCCAAGGACAATGAGATTGCGCGGCTGTCGGCGGCCTACCTGACGCGCCTGCAGAAGGCCGGCGTGCGCATCCACGAGGGGCATGCGCGCCTCGTCGATGCGCACACGCTCGAAGTCAACGGCACGCGTGTCACGGCGGCGAACATCCTCGTCGCGACCGGCGGTAAACCGCGCATGCCGCCGCAGGCAACGACCGGTCGCTGGATCTCGTCCGACGAGGCGTTTCACTTGCCGGCGCTGCCGAAGCGGATCGCGATCCTCGGCGCCGGCTACATCGGTATCGAGTTCGCGCACATCTTCGCGGGCTTTGGCAGCAAGGTCACCCTCGTGCATCGCCACGAACACGTGCTGTCGGGCTTCGCCGACGCCGAGGCCGCCGCGCAGGTCGAGCGTGGGCTCGCCGCGCATGGCATCGATCTCGTGATCGCTGATCGGATCGCAAGTCCTGGCTTTGCCGGGGCGCGCAGCGCCGCCGAAGGCGACGCGGAGTCGATCGAAGGTGACTTCGACCTGTGCATGGCCGCGACGGGGCGAATCCCCGTATCTGCCGGCCTCGGTCTCGAGGAGACGGGCGTCGTCCTCGATCAGCGTGGCGCGATCGTCGTCGACGAGTGGTCGCGTACAAGCGTCGCGCACATCTACGCGGTCGGCGATGTCACGCAGCGCGTGCAGCTCACGCCGGTCGCTATCCGAGAAGGCCACGCCGTCGCCGATAATCTGTTCGGTGGCCGCACCACGTCGATCGATCACGAGCTGATCCCGACGGCCGTGTTCGCGCAGCCGCCACTCGCGCAGATCGGCTTGACCGAGGCGCAAGCACATGAGGCAGGACACGACGTGCACGTCTACCGCGCGAAGATCCGACCGATGCGCTACGCGCAGTCGGGCCGCGACGAGCAGGTCTTCATCAAGGTGATCGTCGCGCGACCGACCGAGAAAGTACTCGGCGTTCACATCGTCGGTCCCGATGCCCCCGAGATCATCCAGGCCGTCGCCGTCGCGGTGACGATGGGCGCGACGAAGGCCGACCTCGACCGCACCTACGCGCTGCATCCGACGACGGCCGAAGAGCTCGTCCTGCTGCGCTAGTTGGTGCACGCGCCGCAGTCGGCGCTGCACGTCCAGCAGTCTTCGATCGCGTTGCACATGCCATCGCCGCACTTCGGCATGCTCATGCAGCTCGTGGCCGGAGGGCATTCTGGCGTGCACGTCGGCCAGCAGTCGAGATCGAGACATCCCGCAACGCCATCACCGTCGCCGTCCTTCGGGCCGCAATGCTCGGCCGGAGAGGAGCTTTGCCAGTGCAACTGGACGAAGTCGTCCCGCGACCCCAAGCCATGAATCGTGACACCGTCGCCGTCGAGCGACGTGAACATGACGTGCCAAACCCCGCCCGGGGCAGCTCGCGCGATCGGTAGCTGGGCCCACGCCGTGCCATCCCATGTCCACGTGTCGGTAGCGTTGCCGCCGCTACCTCCTTGCATCACGAGCGTTCGGCGACCGGCGTCCCAAGCCATCGCGCAGCCGGAGCGTGGCGACGGAGCGGCGAGCGTCACGATCTTGCTCCAGCTCGTGCCATCCCACTCCCACGTGTCGCCTAGCGTCTGCCCTTGATTATAGCCACTGAACAAGACAACGCGTTGCCGGACCGGATCGTACGCGGCACACGTGAACTCACGACCGGGCGGCCGCGTAGGGCCGGTGTACTGCGTCCACGTTGTCCCGTCCCACTTCCAGGTTTCGTCGACAGGCGCAGCGGCGCCGGTATTACCGCCGAACAACACGGTGACCTTTCGTGCTGCGTCGTAGACCATCACGTGACCGTAGCGCGGCGATACGGGCGGCGTTGCTCGCTGCGTCCACGCGATGCCGTCGGGTGACGTGTAGAAGTCGCCTAGCGGCGTGGCGCCGGTGCTGCCGAAGCCGCCGCCGAACAGCACGAACTGATCTCGCTCGTCATCATGGGCCAACGCCGATGCGTAGCGAGCGGTTGGTGGCGTCCCGGTGGGCGATAGCTGTCGCGCGGTTCCATCCCACAAGTAGATCTCCGCGGTGGCGGAGGTCAAATCGACACCACCCACAATGAGCACGCGATGACGTGCGCCATCGCGCGCGGCGACGGCTTTGACGTACCCCGGTGCACCACTCTCGGGGATTGCGATCGGTTGCCAGCCCGCGGCGGTCCAGTTCCAGGTCTGGCCGCTTTTGTCGAGAACGACGGTGCGACCACGATGCATGTCGGTGGTGATCGCCCCAGATGTGAAGCTCGATGGCGATGTCCCCGCCTGTGTCCACGCCGTCCCATCGAGGAACCAGTTCACGGTCGCGCCCGCATGTGCGGTGAGCAAGACCTTGCCAGAGAGGGGATCGAACGACAGGAGCCCATCGCCACCGGCTAGCGGCCCGGCCGACATACGCCGGGTCCACACGCCGCTCGCGAGCTCCCATGTGTCACCGGTCGGCGTATCTGACGAACCGATGAGGCCGCCGAACATCACCAGGACGTGACGCACCGGATCGAGCGTCATCGAGTGGTGGTGTCGCGCGGCGGGGCCCGTACTCGTGAGCTTCTCCCACTTCGTGCCGTCCCACGTCCACGTGTCGTCCAGGTCGGCTGCGCCGGAGGCTCCGCCGAACAGCACGACTTTCTCGAGCGTGGGATCATAGGCCAGGGCGTGACCATTTCGCGGTGGCGGCGGCGGCCCCACGGGCGTACGCAGCTGCCAGGTCGCTCCGTCCCATTCCCAGACGTCGTTGCGATCGCCGCCATCGTAACCGCCAAAGAGGACCGTCACTCCTCGGTGCTCGTCGAACGCAATTGCGGTGTCTTCGCGCTGTCCGGGCGAGACCGTGGTGGGGATCGAGGTCCAGCGGTGACCATCCCACTCGAACGTGTCCCCGAATCCAGTGCGGCTCGTGCGTCCGCCGTAGAGCACGATGCGTGCGCGCCAGCTGTCGTACGCGATGCTGGGCCTGGCACGGCCCACGAACATGCTGTGAGGTATCCACGCGGGCGTCTCCGCGCGGCAGTTGCTCGAGCAGCCATCGTGGCTCTCGGCATTGCCGTCGTCGCACTCTTCGTCGTTGATCAGATCGACGACGCCGTTGCGGCACTTCTCCGTCGAGAAGCACTCTGCTGAACAGCCATCGCCAGGGTTGGTGTTGCCGTCGTCACACATCTCCTCGGGATCGCGCAGCGAGTTGCCGCAGCCGGCCGGCAGGCATACGTCATCGTAGCAGCGCCCGCTGTCGACGGCAGCGCAGTCCGTGAAGTCCGCGGCGCCGTTGCACACTGTCTTCTGCGCTTCCGTGACGCAGAGCGCATGAGTCTCGTCGCATACCGTGCTTGCCGGGCAGGTCAGACCGTTATCGCAATGAACATCGCCGGGCGCGAGGCACCCGGCGAC
>JAYVWH010001101.1:0-4176 GCA_043786265.1 Kofleriaceae bacterium
CCCCGCAGCTCCTCGGTCGCGACGTCGATGTGCGCGATCCTCAGCGCGCACAGCTCGCCGAGCTCGGGGATCAGCTCGGCGACCTCGTTGTCGGGGGTAGCCATCGCGGACAGTCGCTGCCCGATCGCGCTGATCCAGAGATCACGCGCTTCGCGCAGCGCTGCCTGCACCAGCGACCGCAGCGGCATCTGATCGACGACCAGTGGCGCGCGGCCGACCATCACCCGCAGCAGCGCAGGCTCGTCGCCGATCGCCGGGGCGAGGTCGTGCCAGGTCACGCTGCGTACGGTCTCGATCAGGAGCCTGCGCAAGCGGCGGGACGCGTGTGCCAGGAGATCGGCGACGGGGCGGATCTGACTGCGTGCCGTCCAGCGCAGCAGTGCAAGGCGGGCCTCGGCCTCGGGCACTTCTTCGAGCCACATCAGCGACGACCCGCGCTCGCCCGCGCGTACGAGCGCTTCGAATGCTTCGTACCGGACGTCGGCGTCACGGTCCTCCAGGCGCTGCTCGGCGAGCTCGCGTAGCCACGGTGGAGCGTCCTCGAAGATGGTGCCCAGCACGGCGATGCGAACCTCTGATCCCTCGGCGTTGACGCGCTCGCTCACGACCGAGCTCGGTAGCTTGCCGTCGATCGCGATCCGGGCGACGAGCTGCATCGCGGCGGCGCGCACGACTGGTTCCGGATCGCGGCGGGCGAGCGCGACCAGCAGGTCGTAGTGACCGTGCCCCGCGAGCACGATCGCAAAGTTGCGGCGAACACCGGGTGCGGGCTCGTCGCGTTGCGCGACGCCCTCGGTCTCGGAGTCAGGGTGCGTGGAGCGCAGCGCCAGTGCCCAGATCGCCCACACGCGCTCCTCGGGGCGACCTCGGTCGAGCAGGGCGCGCTGCGCCGGCTCCGTGAGCCGGCGCACATCCTCGAAGCTCTCGATCCCAGCCATGCCACCTCAGTGTAGCGCGGCGTTTTGTTGGCGCCCGGTACCGCGCTGGTGACATCATTCATTGGATGCGGCGTGCGAGCTTCTTGGTCGTCGTGCTGATGGGGTGTGGCAGTTCGCCCGCTCCCGCGCCGGCGCGCCCAATCGATCCACCATCGGATCCAGGCATTTCGCTCGTCACATCCGTTGTCGTGATCGACGCGTGCCCGGACTCGAAGCGAATCGACAGCAAGCAGGCGACCCGCGAGATCGACGAGCTGGTGCTGCCGTGCAAAAAGGTCCCCGGCGGCGCAGCGCACTTCGCGGCGATCCTGCTACCCGGGGGACAAGTCGAGCTGACGTCGCCATCGGGCGACGCGTCCGAAGGCATCGTCCCGACGTGCCTGCTGCAAGCGCGCAATCAGCTCCGACACAGGCTCAAGCTGACGAAGGCGTGCAAGTTCGACGTCAAGCTCGAGCAGCGCCTCGCAGACCAACCCTGACTACTTGCCGAGCAGGTGCTTCTGGAAGAACGCGATCGTGTGGCCGATCTGGAGCACGATGTTGCTGCGCTTCGACGCGCCGTGACCTTCATCGGAGAACAGGATCAATCTCGCGGGAATCTTGCGGCGCTCGAGGTCGCGGAAGATCACGAGCGCCTCGCCGGCAGGCGTGCGCGGATCGTTGACGCCCTGGATCATCAGCAGCGGTGACTTCACCTTGCTCACGTGTGTGATTGGCGACAGCTGCACCAGCGCGTCCTTGTCCTTGACCGGATCCCCGTACTCGGAGATGCGCAAGATCCGACGATACGGCGCGGTGTTCATCAGGAACGTGTCGAGGTTCGAGATGCTGTACAGCGCGACGCCGGCGTCGAACGCGCCGGCGAAGTACGTCATCGCCATCAGCGTCGAATACCCACCGTAGCTGCCGCCCATCACGCCGACCTTGGGCGCGACGCCGTTCTTGGCCCACGCGGAGCGGATGTACTTCGATGCATCCTCGATGTCGGTGATGACAGTAAGACGCTTTGCGCCATCGTCCGCGTGGAGCCACGACTTGCCGTAGCCCGACGAGCCGCGCACGTTGGGCTCGACCCAGACGAATCCCGCATCGACGTAGAGCTGCGCGGTCGCCGAGAAACCGGGACGCGCTTGGGACTCGGGGCCGCCATGGAACTGCACGATGACGGGGCAGGGGTCGGCGGCGCACGTCGTCGGGCGGCGTACGAACATCGGGATCTTGGTGCCGTCGCGCGCCGGGTAGGTCTCGACGGTCTGGTTTGCGAACTTGGTGACGTCGACCTCCGGCGCATCGGGCACGCGCCACGTCGCGACCTTCTTCGTCGGCCAGTCGTAGACGATCACCGTCTGCGGCAGCCGCGCACCGCTCACGGCGAGCTGCGCGAACCGGCCGTCACGGCTCACGCCGACAACCTGGGTGTGGTCAGCCTTCGGCAGCGCGGGCAGCGCGAGTGGCTTCAGCGTCCTGGCGTCGAGGACGGCGAGCTTGGTGTAGCCGTCCTCGTTCGTCATGATGTAGAGCCGCTTGCGCGCATGATCGATCGCGAAGCTCTGCACGTCCGCCTTCACGTCGGGGGAGATCGGGGTGAGCTTGCCGGCCTCGAGCGAGTACACGCGCTGGAACTCGCCGAGCTTGTTCGTGCGCACCAGCACCTGGCCCGGCTTCGCGCCGAATTCAGCGGCGTACTCCTCGACCTCGCCCTGGCCGAGCAGCGGCGTGAGCGCCTTGGTCTTGACGTTGTACGAGTAGACCTCCTGCTGGGTGCTGCCGAGGTTCTTGATCAGCAGCCAGTCATCGCCCCGCTCGTCAGCGATCTCCCATAGGCCGGGCGTATCGAACATCAGCTCGCGTGTGGCCGCCTTCACGTCGTAGCGATAGATCGCGTACGAGTCGGACTTGATGTCATTAGCGGTGAAGTAGAGGTACTTGGAGTCGTCGCTGATGAACCCGAGCGCCGTCTGGACCTTGGGGGTGTGCTGAATCACCTTGAGCGCGCCGCCGCTGGGGTCGAGCAAGTACAGGCCGGGGTTCTCCTGCCCGCCGACGTCACGCGACACGACGACGAAGCTGTCATCGGGCGCGATGCCGGCGACCGAGGTGTTGTCCTCGCCACCGGTCAGCTCGACCGGCAACTTCATCGCGCCGTCTTGGCGCCACACCTGGGTGGTGCCCGTGACACGCCAGTTGAAGTACATGCGCGCGCCCGTGCGAGTCAGGGCACCGCTGCCGGCCCCGCGCACGTCGAGCATCGTCTGGATGCTGCGCGTGATCTTGGCGTCGAGCTGTGGTGCCGCGAAGTGCGCGATGTCGTCGGGCGTGACGCTGTCTGCGCCGAGCCCCGAATAGGTCGCGGGCGGTTTGAGGGCGGCGGGCTTGGCCGGTGGCGGATTGCGATTTTCGAACGGCGAAGGCGGCTTGGAATCGGCCACAGCCGTGGTCAGGAGTGCACAGCACAGCGCGCCAGCAAGGGGAAGCCGCATGCGCCCGAACGTATCACTGCACGCCATCAGTCGAGCTGCGCGAGCTCCCGGTCGAGCCGGTCGTCATGGTTCGTGGCGCGCGAGCACGATGAGCGAACCGCGCCGCACGCTGATGCGGTCCTCGTAAAACCGGACCTAGATTCCGACCGCTGCCGACGCGGTAGGGTCCGCTCATGACCGAGCAGGCCCGCTACGAGGTGCGCACGCCGATGGCACTCTGGCTCACCAATGGTGTGCTCGTGGCGTACTCGTCGTCGTTGGTTACGCAATGTTCGGCAGCCGCGTTCCCGGCATCTTCCTGATGCTGCTGTCGGTGCTCGTGACCACCGCCGCCACGTTCTGGTTCTCGATGTCGGCCTACTACGATTGATCGTCTACCTTCGGCGCTGCGCGGTCCAGCAAGCCGGACCTGGTAACTTACATCTCGACGTGGCCGCGGTGCTCGCGCTCGAGCGCCCGCTTCAACTTGTCGAGGGCTGAGTTCTGGATCTGGCGGATGCGCTCGCGAGACAGGTGATACTGGTCGCCGATCTCGCGGAACGTGCGCTCCTCGTCATCGCCGAGCCCGAAGCGCTTGGTGAGCACGTCAGCTTCGATCGGTGAGAGGTAGTGCAAGAGCTTCTTGATCTGCGCCGTGAGCGTCTGCGTCGTGAGGTTGTCCGCGGGCGAGTGCTCCTCGCTGTCCGGATCGGCCATCGTGTCGCCGAAGCTACGATCGTCGTCATCGTGGACCGGCCGGTCGAGGGACATCGGCTGAC
>JAYVWH010001102.1:0-5127 GCA_043786265.1 Kofleriaceae bacterium
GCGACACTGACGCCGATCGCGCAGACGAAAGACGCGGTCGGTATCGAGGCTCGCATCCTTCTCGACGACCTCCGCGTGCTCACCGGTCGCGGCGCCGATGCTCGCAAGGATCTCGAGGCGCTCTACAAAGACAAGCCCGATGACCGCGCGGTGCGCACCGCGCTCGCCCAGATTCGTTACGAGCAAGGCGCGGCGGTAGACGCGAAGGTCCTGTTCGATCTGACGATCAAAGACTTTGACGGCAAGAAGCTCGACCTCGACGATCCGATGCAGCTGTACCAGCTCGCCGAGGCCGGCCGGTACACGTCGCAGTACGAGCTCGCGAACGACTCGTACCGCGCCGCGCTCAAGCTCCTCGCGGGCGCGCCCGACAACCTCAAGGTGAAGGTCGAGCCGGTTCGTCCCTGGGGCGCACAGATTGGCGTCGAGTGGGCGGATCTGTTCTCGCGCAAGTACGCCAGCGAGCTCGCCGAGCAGACGCTCGAAGAAGTGTTCAAGGTCAACCCCAACGACCCGGACGCGCACGCGGCGATGGCGGGCGTGATCACCGATACGTCGTACGACCTCGCGGCCGTGCGTCATCACCTCGAAGCGACGCTCGCGATCAACCCACGCAATGGGCGTGCACTGCGCGTGCGGGCGTCGATCGAGATCGATCGCAACGAGTGGGATGCGGCGACCAAGACGCTCGACAAGGTACTCGCCGTCAACGCGCAGGACGTCGAGGCGCTCGCGATGAAGGCGACGGTCGCGTGGCTGCGCGATGACCTGAAGACGTACGGCGTCGAGAAGGCGAAGGCGCTTGCGATCAATCCCAACTACGCGGAGCTGTACCGGATCGTGTCGCGCTCTGCGGTGCGCGAGCATCGCTACGTCGAGGCGATCGAGCTCGAGAAGGAAGCGATCAAGCTCAAGCCGGACTTCTACGAAGCGATGGCGGGCGCAGGCCTAGGCTACCTGCGGCTCGGCATGGAGAAGGAAGGCCTCGAGTGGCTCGACAAGGCCTACAAGGGTGACGGCTACAACGTCCGTACCGTCAACACGCTCAACCTGTTCGAGAACCAGATCCCGAAGGACTACTCGTTCCAGACGACGAAGAACTTCAAGATCCGCTACCACAACAAGGAGAAGCCCGCGCTGTCGCGCTACATGGAGCCGACCATGGAGCGCGCGTTCGCCGACATGGTGAAGCGCTACGGCTTCACGCCGAAGACACCGGTCGTGCTCGAGCTGTATCCCGACAAGGAGGCGTACGCGGTGCGCACCGTCGGTCTACCCGATGTCGCCGCGCTCGGCGTGTGCTTTGGTCAGGTGATCACGGCGATGTCGCCGATGACCGGTGACATCAACTGGGGCATGGTGCTGTGGCACGAGCTCGGTCACGTGTTTGCGATCCAGCTGTCGAATTCGCGCGTGCCGCGCTGGTTCACCGAGGGTCTCAGCGAGTACGAGACGTTGATCGCCCGGCCCGAGTGGCGCCGCGAGAACGATGCCGACCTCTACGGCGCGGTCGCGAACAAGACGCTGCCGTCGATTGGCGATCTCAACAGCGAGTTCATGCAGCCCGACGCCAATGCGGTCGTGGTCGCATACTTCCTGTCAGCCGTGACGATCGAGTACCTGGCGCAGACGTACGGGTTCCCGAAGATCGTCGAAGCGCTGAAGCTCTATGGCAAGGGCAAGGAGTCACCGGAGGTCTTGAAGGCGATCACGGGCAAGACGGTCGCGCAGCTCGACGCCGATTTTCGCAAGTACCTCGACATCCGACTTGCGGCGTACAACAACACGTTCAAGCTGCCGACGCGCGGCTTCGACGATGTGACGAAGCTCGAGATCGCTGCCGACGCTGCGCCCAAGGATGCAAAGGCGCAAGCGAACGTCGCACTCGGCTATTATTACGCGGGCGACGCGGAGAAGGCCGAAGCGTCGGCCACGCGCGCGATGCAGATGGACGCGAAGAATACGATCGCGCGCTACATCCTCGCCGAGATCGCCGTGCACAAGAGCGACATGGTGAAGGCCAAGCAGCTCTATGTCGGGCTGATGGCGGACGGCCACGACAGCTATGACTTGCGGTCGCGCATGGCGCAGATCTCACAGGAAGATGGCGACCTCGCGGATGTCGAGAAACAGCTGTGTGCCGCGAAGAAGCTCGACCCCGAGCGCAGCTACCCGTACCAGGCGCTGTCGCAGATTTACAAGAAGCAGGGCAAGCAGGCGCAGTACTTCGCCGAGCTCGAGCACTACGTGTTCATCGAGCAAATGGAGCTCGCCCCGCTCAAGGACCTCGTGCTCGATCACGCCGAGGCGAAGAACTGGGCCAAGGTGAAGACGTACGGCGAGATGGCGACGTACATCAATCCGCAGGACATCGAGATCCTGATGGCGCTCGGCAGGGCCTACCTCGAGCTCAAGGATGGCGCGAAGGCGCTCTACACCTACGACACCGCGCTCGTCGCGATTCCGTCGCCGCGCCGTCCTGCGCTCGTGCACCTCGGCCGCGCGCGTGCCTATGCCGTGATGGGCAAGACGAAGGAAGCGAAGGCCGCGATCGATCTCGCGATGAAGACCGAGCCCGAGAACGCAGAAGTGATCGAGCTCAAGGCGAAGCTGAAGTAGCTCAGCTCGACGTCAGCAGCTTCTGGATCGTCTCGATGACCTGGCGCAGGCGCATCGGCTTGTCGAGGAAGATGTTCGCGCCCGCGTCGAGCGCGGACTTGCGGGCCGTGTCGCCGCCGGCGCTGACCGCGATGATCGGCAAACGGTCGAGGCCGAGCTCGCCGCGCGCGGTGCTGATGACCTTGGCGCCGTCCATGACCGGCAGATACATGTCGACGATGAGTGCGTCGAACTTCTCGCGGCGCAGGATCTCGATCGCCTGGCGACCATCCTCGGCGTTGCGCACGGAGAACGAGACGCCGCCGGCGAACTCGCGGCGCGTGGAACCTTTAAGACCATCGTGGATCAGCTGCGCGACATGGCGATTGTCCTCGACGACGAGCAAGTGAAACAGGCGCGAGACCGTCTTGGGATCACGCTCGCGGATCTTGTCGATCACGGCCGCGAGCTGGTCGCGTGCGGCACCGGGGTGAAACTGAATACCCGCGCCGGCTTCTTCGCCGTCTGGAATCACTTCATCGGGGGACTTGTTCCCGCGCGTCCATCGCACGGTTCCCTCGATCGCGATCGGCTCGAGCAGGCCAGGAAAGCTGAGGACGAGCTTGATCTGCTGACCGATCGGGATCTCCCGGTTCGTCGCAACGAATGTCCCGCCAGACGACAGGTTCTCGGTGTAGTCGCCAACGAGATCATCCGCACCTTCGTACTCGACGAACAGCGTGACTGGCTCGCGGTCGCTTCTCCGCTGGTCAGAAGACATCTCTCACAAGAGAGTCTACCGATTCACGCGGGCTTTGCGGGAACGCTAACGGTGAATGTAGTGCCCCGGCCCAGCGTGCTCTGCACGGCCAGGTCGCCGCCGTGGTCCTTCACGATCTGCTGCGTCAATGCGAGTCCGAGGCCGTTACCGCGATCCTTGGTCGAAAAAAACGGGTCGAACAGGCGCGGTAGCACCTCGGGAGCGATGCCCGTGCCGTCGTCCTCGACCTAGATCAGAACCCGATCGCCCTTACGTTTTGTTCGTAGGGTGACCGCGCCCCCTTTGCCCGACACCGCTTCGGTTGCATTGCGGACGAGGTTGATGAGGCACTGGCGGATCTGCGCGGCGTCGACGAGCGCGATCGGATCGCCGCTGGACAGCTCGACGTCGAGCTTGACCTGCTTCGCTGCGAGGTCGGCACGCACGAAGCTCGCGAGATCACCGACGAGCGTGTTGATCGGCTCGGGTGCGGTCTTGGGCTTGGGCAAGCGCGCAAACGACAGGTACTCCTCGGTGATCTGGGTCAGGCGGTCGACCTCGTGGTGGATCGCGCGGACGAGCTTGCGCGCCTCCTCGTTGCCTCCGAGCTCGTCTTCGAGCAGCTCGGTGTTGAGCCCGATCGACGACAGCGGATTGCGGACCTCGTGCGTGATCATCGCCGCCATCTTGCCGACCGCAGCGAGGCGCTCGGACCGGACCAGCTCGCGCTCGCGCTCCTCCACCGCATGCGCCATCGAGTTGAGCTCGCGGGCCAGGTCCTTGACCTCGGCCGGTCCCTTCTCGTCGATGCGGCTGCCGTAGTCGCCTGATGCAACGCGGCGCGCTGCATCGCGCAGTCGTCGCAGCGGGCGCAACGTGATGACGACCCAGATCGTGACCATTAATCCCAGGACCACGGCGGTGAGGCCGAGGTAGATCGTGATCAAGCGCGAGCGATGCTCGTTCTGCTCCAAATTCTCGAGGCGCTGGCCAACGCGGCTTTCGAGGAACTTCGCGAGATCGGTGGTCTGGTTCCAGAGCCGGCGCTCGCCGTCGCGCAGGGCGACCGCATTGGCGGTGACCACCGTGCTGGTCAGTGGCTCGCCCCGCGCGAGCGCCTGATCGATGGTGTCGTAGCGGGTCTTGAGCGCGTCCACCCCGGTCTGCAGGCGCTCGATGCTGTGACGGATGTATTCGAACTCGTTACTGTCGAGGTCGGTGATCCTGCCGAGATCGACCAGCGTCTTCTGTATCGCGCCGAGCTCCTTGTCGCGGCGCAGGCGGGCGGACTTGAGATTGCCGGTCGCGACGGCGACGCTGGCCTCCTTGTCAAACGTCTCGGCGAGGTAGCTCTTGAGGTCCTCGCTGCGGCGCTCGAGGTTCTTGCTCAGCAGCGCGAGCGGGACATAACCTTTGCGGACGAGGCCGACCCAGTTCTCCAGGGTGTGCTGGTTGAAGACGATGTTGACGGTGATCACCCCGAACGTCAGGGTCAGCGCGGCAAAACCGAGGAGGATTCGCGCTGATAGCGTCCGCACGATTGGTGTATACTACGTCCTCCGAGGGAGCCATGAGTCGAGCCTTTCTCCTTAGTTGTCTAGCGTTCGTGCTCATCGCCTTTGGTGGTGCGCCGGCCATGGCCAAGCCCATGATCGCGGTCCTCGGCCTCGAGGTCGTCGATCCGAGCGGCACGCCCAGCGCCCAGGACACCCAGGTCGCAAAGGAGCTGTCCGACGGGCTTCGTGCACGAGCCAAGGCGGGCACCGGCC
>JAYVWH010001103.1:0-6581 GCA_043786265.1 Kofleriaceae bacterium
CGGAGGCACGCGGCGAGAGCGGCGGTGACACCCGTCCCGGCTGGCGCATCCTGCGCGCCGAGATCTGGCGCCAGTACGGCACGCTGCTCGATCTCGAGAAGAAGTTCGACGAGCCCGAGTCGCAGATCCAGGAGACGTGCGCGGAGGCCGTCGCCGCGTCGCTGATCCAGCAGCGCGAGCGTCTGTACGATCTGTCGTACACCCAGCTGTCGAGCATCGTCGAGAAGGTCCTCGATCCCGAGGTCGCCGAGGACGAGTGGAACTGGGACAATCTCGAGGACGCGCTCACCGAGGCGTTCGACATTCCGCTCGAGCTCGATCAGGGAACGCCCGACGAGGCGGCCGCCCAGGTGTGGCCGATGATCGAGAAGCAGCTGGTCAAGCGCGAGAAGGATCTGTCACGCGCGTGGCTGATGTACTTCTTGCGTCACTTCTACCTCGAGGAGATCGACCAGCAGTGGATCGAGCACCTCAAGACGATGGATGCCCTGCGTGAAGGCATCAACCTCGTCGGCTACGGGCAAAAAGACCCGAAGAAGGAATACAAGAAGGTCGGCTTCACGATGTTCTCCGAGATGATGGATCGCATCCAGGAGAACGTGATCAAGAAGGTGTTCCACGTGCAGATCAAGCGCGAGGAAGAAGCCAAGGCGATCCCGGCGCTTCAGCAGAAGGAGCGCGAGCTCATCGAGCGTGGCGTCGCCGACAAGTCCGAGGACGACGAGGTCGAAGGCGTCGACGGCGAGGAGCGCGCGGCACGACCGGCCGGCAAAGGTGCACGTACCGCCGGCGAAGGTCCGACGACGGCACCGGTCAAGCGCGAGCGGCCCAAGGTCGGTCGCAACGACCCGTGCCCCTGCGGCTCGGGAAAGAAGTACAAGAAGTGTCACGGCAAGGACGAGGAAGCCGCCGCCGAGGGTTGAGCCCGGTCGCGTACGCAGCCCAGTAGCGCTGATTTCGCCCCTGGGTGCCGGGCGAGGACACTGGCCGCCCCAGCGATACCTCGCCGGCCCGCGCGCGCGTGATCGACACATGGTTAAATGGGGGCGTGGGGTGCCGACGCAGCGTCGTTGTCGTGATCGCCGTGCTGCTTGCGTGGTGGTCGCCTGCCCGGGCGGCTCACTCGATCGCACTCGGTGAAGTCCACGCCGAGCTCGATGTCGCCGACGAGGCCGGCGCCGTCACCTTGCTCGTGCACAGCGCGCTGACCGGCCCCGACGCCAGCCTCGTCTCGATGCCCGCCGACCTGACGCTCGAGAATGCCCAGGCGCTGCTGACGACGGCGAGCGTCCAGCACGCGATCGTGATGGAGCTGTCCCGCGAGGGCACGGGCCTGCGCCTGACGCTCGCGATCCTCGGTGCCGACGGGACGCGCGACATCGCGTATGTGCGCACCGGCGATGGCGACGTGGTCACGCTCGCAAAAGGTGTCGTCGACAAGGCGGTCACGATCTGCGCGCTGTCCAAGCGCAACGTGTCAGAAGTCCCGCTCGGCCTGTTGCGGCCGTATGCGCGGGCGCTGCGCCTGCGCGCGACGAATCCCGATGAAGCGGCCGCCGCACTCGCCGATGCCGTGCCCGCGACGGCGCTCGGGGTGTCCTCGGTGACGACGCTGCTGAAGCCGCTCGACGCGGTGAAAGATCCGACGGTGGCCGCGATCGCTGCGCGCGCACTCCGCGATGGTAAGCGGCTGAGCGAGCTCGCTGCGGGCACAGATGCAGCCGCGACCGGCGCACGAGCGCTCGCCGCGCTCGCGCGATCGAGCACTCAAGAAGCCGAGCAAGCGATCGGTGCGAAGCCGCCCAGGCACGGCCTGATCGCGGTCGCGCAGGTCACGCTCGCCGAGAACGGCAGCGATGCGGCACTGCTCGAGTCGCGCATCAAGGCCGGGCTCACCGGCGACCAGGTGCGGCCGGTGCTCGCCCTCGCCGCGACCCTCGTCCGCGATCGCGTCTCGCCCGGGCTGCACCATGCCCTCGTCGCCGCCGCGGAGAAGCAAGTCCAGCAGGCGCCCGGCGTCGCAGCCCGGATCGGACTCAATGCTGCGGAGGCCGGCGTCGATGTCCCGCGCGCTCTCGCGCTGATCAGCGCGCGAGAGCTCGAGACGTATGACCTCACGCGCCTCGAGGCGCTGATTGCCAAGCGCACGGATCCGACCGCGCTTCGGTTGCGGGCCGAGCTGTCGATGCGACTCGCAGATGGACTCGAGGACGCTGCCATCGCCAAGTACCTCGCCGCAGCACCGGACGACGGGCGGGCGCACCGCTACCAGGGCTGGGTGTTCGCCGGCGAGGGCAAGCTCGCCGAAGCCGTCACCGAATTCCGCAAGGCCTCCGCAACGCGCGAGCTCGCACGTGTGCTCGTCGAGACCGGCGATCCCAAGGCCGCGTTGCTCGTGGTCGGCGCGCCCGTGACCGCGGAAGATCAGGTGATCGTGATGCACCTCGCGCTCCTCGAGAAGCGCACGCAAGACGCCGTCACCGCCGCGACCATCGCCGTGCGACTCGCGCCGGTCAATCCGCTCGTGCATCGCGCGCTGATCGCGCTCGACCCGGTGGCCCCAAATCCGGCACGCGTCGCGATCTCGAAGCTCGTGATCGAGCAAGGCACCGGCATTCATCAGGCCGTTCTCCCGGTCGCGACCGGCAGCGGCAGCGCGGTCGTCTCGCTGACCGAGCTAGACACCGGTCCACAGATCAAGGTCATCGGCGTGTCGATCGATCCGGCGCTCGTCGAGCCGCTGCTGGCCAAGCTCACCGGACTGCAGCAGCTGCGGGCGCGCACGCTCCTGATCGCCGAGATGCAATGGGAGCCCAAATGGTACTCGTTCAAGCTCGCGCACTCGGAGCCGGTCAAGGGCGCGATCGTGAAGGTGCTGTCGTCACCGCCCTACCGGCTCAAGTTACGTCCCGAGCCCAGCGTCCTGCCCGACGGGCAGCCGTCCGGTGCGACCCTGTCTCGCATCACTGCCGATGCCGACGCGGTGCTGATCTACCAGCTCGTGATCACCGGCACCGGAACCGAGGTCCGGCTCATCTTCTACGAGAAGAACGCAACCGACGCAGCACTCGTCTCGAGCGCGATCAAGGCCCCGGGCCTCGTGACGTTCAACGACAGCAAGCTTCACATCCTGCTCGCCTTCATTGGCGTGTTCCTGCTCGGCTGCATCGTGTACATCACGCGCGCCAAGGGCCGGATCAAGATCAAGGTCGAGCGGGCCCCAGACGTCAGCGACGAGGTGCTGTGCGTCGAGATTTCGAAGAGTCCGACCCGCCCACGTGTCGACGATCCCGCGCGGTTCGCCACGGAGACCCGCAAGGTCGGCACGGTCACGAAGGGGCGTAACGCGACCCTGATCGCGAGCGGCTACACGTTCAAGGTCAGCACCGGCCAGTGGTACGTACACCTGTACGGCGCATTCGCGCGCGCAGGCAAGATGCTGGCGGTGCCCGCGACGTGCACGCAGGAGATCATGTTGGAGCGCGGACAGCTCGCCGAGCTCAAGTTCGATCTGACATCGAAGCTAGCCGAGCTTCGGGTCGAGGTCGTCAGTACGCCGCGCCGCGGCATCCCGGTATGGGTCGCCGGGTCCGAGCACGAGAAGTTCTACACCGACGAGACCGGCGAAGCGGTCCTCAACTTACCAGTCGGCACGTACACGCTCGTCATCGAGACGAAGAGCAGAAAGTTCGAGCGCCAGGTCCAGATCACCGCGCCGAAGCAGCATCGCGAGTCGATCAACATCGAGCGCGAGCTGCGCATCGAGCAAGGCGTCAAGCTCGACGTTGACCCCGAGTCCTCGGAGGTCGACAACCCATCGGGCGTCAAGCTCAAGGCCACGAGCAAGGCGAAGGCCGCGGCCGCCGTCGCCAAGACGACCGGGCTGCCCGGGATGCCAGCGGTCGCTTTGCAAACGATGGGGCCACCACCAGTCAGCGACCCTGGGATTTCAGACGATTTCGGCCTCGCTCCGTCGAACAATTACGCGCCCCCGGCGACCGCCGCGACCGCGGTCTCACCCCAGCTGTCGGTGCCACAGTCGACGGCCACCCACCAGTCGCGCGCACAGACCCCGCGGCCCGGCGACACCTTGCTCGGCCGCTACCGGATCACATCCGAGCTCGGTCGCGGTGCGATGGGCGTCGTGCACCGCGCCTGGGACGACAAGCTCGAGCGCGAGGTCGCGATCAAGGAGATGGCGGATGACCTGCGCTCGCATCCAGAGGCGCTGCGGATGTTCACGCAGGAGGCCAAGGCACTCGCGCAGCTCAATCACACCAACATCGTCGCGATGTACGACCAGATCACCGACGCGAGCGGCGTCTACATGATCATGGAGTTCGTCGACGGCAAGCCGCTCGCCGACATCGCCCGTGAGCGTGGCGCGATGCCGTGGCTGGAAGCGGTCGGTATCGTCGACCAGGTGTGCTCGGGACTCGCGTACGCGCACGCACGCAAGGTCATTCACCGCGACATCAAGCCCGCCAACTGCTTCGTCGCGAGCGACCGCACCGTCAAGCTCGGCGACTTCGGGCTCGCGCGCGTGATGCGCGAGGTCATCATTCACCGCACGGAGATCCGTGGCACGCCGCTGTACATGGCTCCCGAGCAGATCACCGGGACCAACGTCGACCAGCGCGCCGACCTCTACGCGATTGGCTGCATGCTGTTCGAGCTCGTGACCGGCCGCCCTCCATTCATCGACGGCGACATCTTGTACGCGCAGATGCACCTGCCGCCGCCACGCGCGTCGACGATCGTGGAAGCGATCCCCGCCGCGCTCGACGAGCTGATGCTGCAGCTGCTGTCGAAACAAGCGGACGACCGCCCGGGCTCCGCGAACGAGGTCCGCACCGCGTTCAAGCAGCTCTTCAACAGCTAGCGCAGCCAGACGGCGACGTGCGGCGTGACGTTGTAGTTCGTGTTCGGCCACCCGGTCTCGTCGATCGGCGCATCGAAACCGTTGCTGTTACTCGTGAAGCCGTCGACGGTTCCGGCACTCGTCATCGTGCCGATCGCCATGCACATGTCGCTGCCCGTCGTGTTGCCCGTGACGTTCTTGCCGGTCGCGGGATACGGCCCGCCGTGTCCCGAATAGTTCATGATGCCGTACACGTTTTGATAGCAGGTTGTCGTCGCACCTTCCGACGAGGTCGCGACGACCGATGCCTGCGTCGCGCCGTTGATCGTCGTGTATCCGACGGTGTGGTGCCAGAACGTGCCTACCGCGCGGCCGGCAGGAAGCGGCCATTTCACCCAGTGCGTGCTCGTGGAGTTGCTGAAGCGGACCTCGGTGCTGTGATCGACGGCAAGCGCGACCGCGTCGATGCACGCGTAGCTCGCAGCACCGATCGCGGGCGTCGTCATGGAAGTGGCGTTGACCGAGCTGATCAGCCACGAGGAGTACATCTCGTAGCGGCCGTCGACCTTGCCGATCAAGGTCCACCCGCCGCCGTCGGTCGTCATGTCGCAGTACGTGGTGTACACGCCGCTGCCGGAGTCGAGCGAGACCGGGCCGTCGAGGACCAGCACCTGCGCGGCGTGCAGCTCGTCGCATGACACCGGGCGGCGGCACGCGGTCAGAGCGCAGATGCCGGCGGCGCAGTCGGTCGACGCGATGCACTGCATGCCGATCGCGCATTGCGAGCAGCTGCCACCGCAATCCATGTCGGTCTCGTCGCCGTTCGTGATGCCGTCGCTGCACGTCGGGCCCAACACGACGGCCCCGTCGATCTCCGCATCGATCGCAGACGCATCGATGGTCGGCGCGTCGGGATCGATCGACCGCGCGAGGCCGGGCGCAAAGCTGCAGCCAGCGAGCGCGACCACGGCAGCGACGAACCGCATCCGCGTCCAGGGTAACACCCGTCGTCAACCGCACGCGACGGATGGTTTCTGGCGATGCGCGACGACCTGCGTCCGTGTGCGCGTAACTGCGCGAGACAGCGACCCATGCGAGCTGGTCTCACGGCTGCGCTGAGAGCCAGCCATGCAAAACCTCACCAACGACCTCGTGACCCTCGACGGGCCGGCGGCGCGGCGGGTGGCGCGCTCGGGGGCGCGATTGCCGGCCCCCCCGGGGCGGCGGGCGACGCCCCGCCGGCATAGCTGGGTCGCCGATCGCCTCGGCCTGCAGTAGGCGTCGCTTCTTGTGCGACACGGCGCGGGGCCCCGCGGGCTCATATCACGGACGACGGCGCGCCGCGTCACGGCATTCTTTGGGCCCCGTACCTGCTTCGCTGGATTGAATTTCGCGGGGCGGAAGACGATGCTTCGGGCACATGCGGATCGGCGTACCCAAAGAGATCAAGACTCAAGAATTTCGCGTTGGCATGACTCCGTCGGGAGTCGCGACTCTGGTCTCGCGCGGGCACTCGGTGCTCGTCGAGCAGAACGCCGGTGTCGGCTCGTCAATCCCTGACGAGGCGTACATCAAAGCGGGCGCGAAGATCGCGGCCACGAAGGAAGAGATCTGGGCCTGCGACATGGTTGTCAAGGTCAAGGAGCCCATCGCGCCCGAGTTCGCGCTGATGCGCAAAGATCTGCTCTTGTTCACGTACCTCCACCTGGCGGCGGCGCAC
>JAYVWH010001104.1:0-3305 GCA_043786265.1 Kofleriaceae bacterium
ATGGCGGACATCGCTGACGTCTATACGTGGATGACGTCCGACGGCTCCAAGGTCAACCTCGCGTTGACGGTCTCGCCCAAGGACGACGGCGCTCACCACTTTGGACCGGCGATCCAGTACGTATTCCATGTCGAGCAGCACCCCGCCTTTGGCATGGCGGGCACCGAGACAAAGATCCTCTGCACGTTCACCAGCGACACCGTGGGTCAGTGCTGGGTCCTCCGCGCGGACGGCGCGACGGCTGATTACGTCACCGGCGACTTCAGTGCGGCGACAGGCCGTTTGAGCGATTCCAAGAAGGTTCGCGTGTTTGCGGGACGGCGCTCGGATCCGTTCTTCTTCAACCTCACCGGCTTCTTGACCGCCAAGCAGACAGTCAACAACGCTAACTTAGACTTGAATGCGCAAGGATGCCCGACCGGCGCGGGCGGAGTGCCGTTCGTCAATTCGAGCACCCCCGCCGCGCTCCGGACCCAGCTGGCGGCGACGCCAACCGCGGCGAGCCCCGGAACCGTCAGTCAGGGTGGTCCGTGCCCTGACACGGCGAACGATTGCTTCGCCACGTTGAACGTGATGGCGATCGTCATCCAGATCGACAAGGACCTCTTGATCGACCCCGCCAACAAGATCGTTTCTGTGTGGGCCAGCACCCACGCGACGCCGTGAAGGAGAAGATCATGACCAAGACGATCAACTTCCTCGCGCTGACTTCTCTCGCGCTGGTCGCATGCGGTGACAACAAGTCCCGCCCCGACGCCGCGCAACGTCGCGACAGCTCTCCGGCCGACGCCTATTGCTCGAACTGCCCGGCAGTTCCGGCGATCGGCACGACGCAGATCGACCGCATGGGACGCCCCGCGATCAATACCGCACTCAACAAGTCGCTCGACGACGCGACGCCGACCTCGCTCGCAGGCGACGCGGCGAAGGATGCGTACAACGCAGACGCGAACAAGGCCACGTGGCAAGCGAGCTACACCGGTGAGTTCGCGAAGAACATCGCGATCCTCGATCTCCTCGACGGTGGCGCGAACGACAACGGCCTGTGCGAGTTCACCGAGACCAACGCGGGCAATCCGACCGAGTGCATGACCAGCTTGCAGGTCGGCACGGGCACCGGCTGCGGCAACACCGCAGGCGTGACGGGCTACGCGAGTAAGACCAGCCCCGTCATGGCGTACGGAACCTTGGCCGGCCTGCTCGCCGACGACCGCCTCTATCTCGACACGAGCAAGACGACCTGTGCGTTCTATCTCGCGGTCGAGTTCGGGGCGTTGACGACCGGCAACACCACGTGTGGTGGCCGGGCACCGGCGTACGACGTCATCGACTTCACGTACAGCGCGGCCGCGGGCGGATTCTCCGGCTTCACGACGGCGTTCGTCCCGAAGTACGGCGACGGCGTCGCAGCTCACGCGGATCTGCTGACCGCGTTCCCGTACCTCGGCCTGCCGCACTGATGTACCGCGCGCTCGTCGTGGTAGCGCTGGTCGCAGCGTGCCGCGGCGAGCCACGGTCGCGTGACAAGCGCAGCGCCGGCCCGGGCTCCTGGTCGGTGGCCGCGGCGTCCGCTCCGGGAGTTCCAAAGCTCCCGTACAGCGATGACGGCGACGCGGCAATGCGCGCCCTCGACGCCGAGATCGAAAGTGCCGGCTCTGCCGCCCAGCGCAGCGGCGCCAAGGGCGGCGCGGAGTCGATCGTCGCCGCAACGCGCGATGTCGAGCTTATCGGGCTGCTGCTCCAGCGCGCCGAGATTCGCGGCTGGCTCGAAGACTACACGAGAGCGCTCGCGACCGCGCGCGCGGCGGTCGCGGCTCGTCCGACGGACATGAACGCGCTCGCCGCGCTCGGTCGTGCGCAACTCGCCGTGCATGCCTTCGCCGACGTGCGCGCGACGCTCGCGACGCTGACCGACACCAAGGCGGCGGCCGAGATCCAGCTCAGCCTCGATCAGGCGACCGGCAAGACCGACATCGCGCTCGCTGCCCGCAAAGCACGTGTCGACATGTTCCCCGACGCGGCAAGCGTGACGATCTATGCATCGACGCTTGCGGAGGCGGACCGTGCGGGCGAAGGCATCGCGCTGATCCCGACCGCCGTCCAGCACCTGCGCAGCAACACGCCTCAGTATTTGGCGTGGCTGCTGTTCCAGTGGGGCCTGCTCTACGAACAGACCGGCGCGATCGCGACCGCACGCGACTTCTACGCCGAGGCGCACCGCCGGCTGCCCGCGCACGTCGAGGCCACCGTTCATCTCGCCCTGGCGATCGCGGCCACCGGCAACCTCAAGGCTGCGCGCGCCCTTGTCGCGGGTGACCTGGATCGTCACCCCGCGCTGCTCGCGCTCGACGCGACGATGTCCGGCAGCGACGCCAAGTTGAAGGCGGCGACCGCATTGTGGGAGCGCTACCTCGCAGCATTCCCGGCCGCGTTCGCCGACCACGCTGCGCGCTTCTACCTCGGTAGTGGCGACAACGCTGCCCGAGCGCTCGAGCTCGCGCAGATCAATCTCGCAGCGCGTGACACTCCGGCCGCGCACGGCTTGCTGATCGACGCCGCACTCGCAGCAGAAAAGCCCGCTCTGGCCTGCGACGCGGTGGGGGCGCTCGCGACTTCGGGCCCGAGGCGCGAACGATTCCTGGCCTGGCGCGCCTTCACAGCCTGCCGCCGCACCGCCGACGCCGAGCGCCTCGCGCACGATCTGGGCATCCAGGGCCGCTGAAGCCGCAAGGCCCGGCTTGCCGGACCGCGCAGCACCGCCAAAGGTGGTGCGCAGTTGAATTGCCTCTCGGGGAGGACGGGGCGGCAGCGCCCCCGCGGTATTCTCGCGCGCGGTCATGCCGCTGCCGTACCCGCATCGCGCGACGTTCCTCGCGAGCACGCTCGTCGTGCCGCTGGAACACGCCGCAGCGACGCCGTTCATCGCGCGCATGCTGTCGCTGGTGGTGTTCGATCACTTTCTGCGTAACCCGGTCGTCACGCTCGGCGACGACGACGAGCGCTACGGCGACGACCAAGGCCGCATCCTCGACGCGAACCATCCGCAGATCGAGGACACGATCGACTGGCTGTACCGGATCTCGCGCCGTCACGAGGTGCTGTGGTTCGAGATCAGCCTCGACCGAATTCGCCCGCAAGCTGCGCTGCTGCGCTCGCGCCAGCCCAACGGGATCAATGACGAGTGGACATCGCCAGCGGATCTCCCGCTGTCGCAACAGATCTCGCACTGCATCGCCCAGTGGCTCGGCGCCCGCCGGTTGCCGCAGGTGACCGGACTGCCGGTGTTTACCGTCGACGACATCAAG
>JAYVWH010001105.1:0-2877 GCA_043786265.1 Kofleriaceae bacterium
GTCGGCATCGCGATGCACGTCCGCATGCAGGCCGCCTTCCAGCGGCGCGTGCATGCCGCCGTCAGCAAGACGATCAACCTGCGCAACGACGCGACTCCCACCGACGTCAAAGCTGCGTACAAGCTCGCGTACGAGCTTGGTTGCAAGGGAATCACCGTGTACCGGGACGGCAGCCGCGAGGGCCAGGTGCTGGTCACGGGTGCACGAAGCGCGGTGGTGAACGCTGCGCCGAGCTGCCCGGAGTGCGGCTCGGTGCTTGTCGTGCAGACGCGCTGCCGGTTGTGCCGCCACTGCGGATGGTCCGTCTGCAGCTGACTCGTCGATCTCGAGCGAGCCGCGCGCGGTGAGCGCGCGGTCGGCCAGCGACGCGGTGATCGAACGTTCGGTGAGCGAAGATTCGTGAAGATCGGCGGTAGACATCGCCGCCGCACTACAGCAAGCCTGCGGCCAGCATCGCGCTCCACGGATTCGGGGTGGTTACGCGCGTGCTGTCCGCAGGCCGTTCAACCGTGTCCGCTCCCCGTCGGACACGGACAAAGGAGGGTCAGAGCACAACTTCACAACTTCACTACTTCGCGGACAATCGACCCTGTCTAACCCCAGAGCTCGGCTGTGTTGATCCTGCGTAGGCGTAAGCGTAGGCGTCGGCGTCTCTCGACTGATCACAAGTCCGCAGCTGATCGAAATCGCACCGGATTTCGGAGCAGCGCGGAAGGTCAGGTCGAGGGCACCGAAGCCGTCTGGGTCATCCGAACCGCCGCCCACGTGGGGCACATCGGGCTGCGCTTCCAAACGAGAGCCGGGAACGCCGCCGAATTACTCTGAGCCGCGGCCCGCCGAAACGAAAAGAGCCCGGCTCATCGTGCCGGGCTCCTCGCTGTTACAGATGAATGTGGTTCCCGCTTGCCGGCGGGTGTCCCGAGCACGCCCTCAGACGCGTCGGTGACAGCCTGCCTTAACGGCGGCGGCGGCGGCGCGCGGGGCGCGGCGCAACGGCGGCAGCTTCGAGCTCCTCGAGGTGCTCGAGCATGCTGATCATCGTGTTGCGCGTGGCCGCGTGCGGCTCATTGGTGATCGCGCGACCGAGGCTGATGCGCAGCTCGGCGCGCAGCTCGGACTCGATGAGGCGGTACGTACGAAGGGCCTCTTCGGCGTCGTAGTGGTTCAGATCGGCTTCACAACCGGTGGCGGCGATCCAGACGGCCGCGAGGGCCGCTGCACGACGTCCGGGCTGCGACAACGCGAAGTCCTTCACGGTCGAGCGGAGCCGCTGACGGACAAGCGGGATCGGCGGCAGGGCCACCAAACCATCGTTGTCGTCATCCGGCCGACGGAGGACAGGGCGTGTCATTGACTTGTCGGTTTCCATGGCTTCTTTGTCCTGATTTCGCATCGGATTTCCTGGTTTTCCCCCCAAGGAATGCGATGCGATGGAACGCGACCTTGCCTGATCGTTTTTTGAAAAGCGATGAAATTCCGCGCGCTGACCGACAAAAAAAACACCGACTACAAGGTGTAGAACGATTCACCTTCAGTGCTAACCGGTCGGTACCCACGCACGGGTTCTATCGACCCCAGCGAGCGATGCTTTCGTTTCTCACTCCCGAGAAATAGCGTCAGAGTCGATTCGCCGCGCCACAAAATCGCGAATCGTCGCGTCGACAAGATGCGGTCGCTCGATCGGCGCGGTGTGAGACGCCTGCTCGATCTCGAGCAGCTCTGCACCCGGGATCGCCTCTGCCATCCCACGGCTGCGATCGGGCGGCGTGAAGCCATCGCGCTCGCCCGCGATGACGAGCGTGGGGATCTTGATCTGGGGCAGGAGATCTTCAGCCGAGTGTTGCGCGGCCGACGAGAGCATCGCGACGAACAGCCGGGTATCGATACGCGACATGCCTTCGAGGTAGGGCATGAAGTCGCGCGGCTCGACCAGCTCGCGCCGGATCTCCAGCCGCGAGGCGACCTCGTACGCGAGCCGGGTCGGCAGCAGCGTTCGGGTCAGTCGATTGATGAGGCGAGGCACGCGATGGATCCAGCGCTCGATCAGCGGCAGCAGATCTTCGAGCGTCGCGGAGCCGCGGAATGTCTTCAATGGATGAGATGGCGCCCCGCACACGAGCACGAGGCCTGACACCCGCTTCGGATGGCGCCGGTAGGTCTCCAGCGCGACCTGAACCCCCATCGAATGGCCGATCAGGACCGCCTTGTCGGTCAGCGCATCATCAAGAACGTCCGCGACATCGTCCGCGAGGTCCTCGATCGTCACGCGCTTCGGATCTCGCGGTGCCGCCGTCCGCCCATGCCCTCTATAGTGAGGGTGAAGGGCAAATCGATCGGTCAGGTCCTGACGCAGGTAGCGCCAGACATAACCGTCGCAGCCGATCCCGTCGCACAGGAGCACCGGCGCCTTTGCGCCTCGTTCACCCCAAGACTCGTAGAAGAGCGGGCTTCCATCGCTCGAAGCGACGGCATAGCCCCACGCGGTTGCTGCGCGTGCGCTACCCACGAAAGTGGGCTACGCGATCTCTTTCTCGTCTTCTTCGCCGGGGAACTCGTTCACCGACGGATACTTCATGATCTCCTTACGGGCGATCTTCCAGGCTTTCTGGACGATCCAGGAGAGGGAGCGGTCCTGACGGGTCGCTTCGTCCTGGATTTCCTTCAGCATGTCTTCGGGAAAATAGAGAGACTGCTTGCGCTTATCGGACCCTGCCATATCGCCAACAGTTTCGATTGTTAGCGCACACCCTGTCAAGGGTGGGCTCTATGTATGATGGTGGATCTCGCCGGAAAGGCATTGCCACAGTATGTGGTCGTCACTATCCTGTCGCGCCTTTCGAGGCCCCTATGAGCACCGCATCTGCCGCAGCATCCAAA
>JAYVWH010001106.1:0-5502 GCA_043786265.1 Kofleriaceae bacterium
CGTGCCGGGCACGCACGGCGACCACGTCAACACGCACTACATCGATCCGGCGCCGTTCCTCGCGCGCGCGACGATCACCGAGACGGTCGATCGCCGCCATCCCGAGAAGCCCGCGTTTTAGTGCAAGGTCGGGCTTTGGCCGGCCCGCGCAGCAGCGCCGACGGCGGTGCTAATCGCAGGGTCGGGCTCTGCCGGCCCGCGCATCAACGCCGACGGCGGTGCGTACGTAGATTGGTTAGGAGCGCGCGTACGCGAGTGCAGCTTCGATGAACGGTCGCGCCGTCGCGACGTCGTCGACGTTGTTCAGCCAGAGGTGTTTTCCGGCGGGCCCTTTGCCGACGAGGCGTCCTTCCGGATCGTCGTAGTTACCGCCGGCGGGCACGTGCAGCCCTACGACACCGTTCCGCAGCCTGATGCCACAGACGGTGAGCTCGTTGCCGGGCACGCGGATGTAGAAGGACGTAGACGAGCCGAGGTTCAGCGTCTTGGCCTTCGGGAGGACATCGTGCACGAGACGCTCGAGCGCCTCGCGAACCGCCGCCGTGAGCTCGGGACCAGCGGCGGCTCCGACCGACTTCTTCGCCGGCTTCTTTGCCGGCTTCTTCGCCGGCCTCGCGGCCGCCCCTTTCCTGTCCTTGGTCTTGGCCACCATCGCCAGTCTACTCGCTTTCCCGTCATCCAAGCCCCGCAGAGCCTTGCGAATATCCCGCCACGATTCTCCGATGAGTTTCCCGCGCAGCCCCTCGCCTGTGATCCCGCACGGACGGGACTGGTGAACCTCAACGTCCACTTCCATCTCGTCGTACCCGACGGCGTGTTGGTCGACGCGCGCCAAGCATCGCAGGCGGCACACTTCTCGTACCATGATATCCGGCTACCGGACGCTTGTGGTCCGCATACCGGACGTCAGGCCACGCCAACGGCCAGGCCGCCGACACGATGTAGCGGTAGCCCAAGCGTTACACCGCAAGATCGTCCAGGACCGTGCATGCGATCTCGGGACAGCGCTCGCCATCTACTGGATAGGGCGCCGGAATTTGACCAGCGGTATGCAACCGCCAAGGACCTCGGCGACAACCGCAAGGCCCGGGGCTCGGCGAGGACGGTTAGAAGTGTTGGGGCGAGTCGCTCGCCGGGCAGCTCGGGACCGGTGTCCTCGGTTGGGTCGATGGCGAAACCCGCGCAGCCAAACGGGTTTCGTTGGTAGCGTGGGGATGGGTAGCCCGTTCGCGGCGACCGTACCGATTCCACTGGTTTTCCGGGCCGGCAAGGCCGCTTGACCGATTCCTCGCCGTCGTCACCCCGGCCACATCTTGCTCTTGAAGCCCTTGGGCCAGGGTTTTCGTTTGATGCGCAGCTCCACCTTCCAGCTGCAGCGCACATCACCCGCGCAGAATGACGTGAACTCGAGCCGCCCGCTCCAGCCGCCCTTCACCGGCCTCAGCTCCGAATAGATCGTGTGCACGCCGTAGTCCTCTTCGGTCCGCTCCGCCTCCGGCACCTCCCACGTCCCGCCGTGAAGCGTGAAGATCTTCGACCCGAAACGGATCTCGGTCTCGAGCCTATGAACGTCTGCGTCGATCGGATAACGAAGGTAGAGCCCGCCGTCCTGACTGTTCGCCCAGTCGGCATACACGACGTCGCACGGATACTCCGGCGCGGCGCGCCCGTTCACGACGAGCTGGCACATGTACTTGCCCTCGCCGACGCGCGGCTTCGCGGACGCGATGCCGGTGAGAACAAGCAATGCAGCAAACGCCCCTGAGCCACGCACACCACTAAGACGCGCGAAGACCGAAACTGGTAACCAGAAACCTCGGCAAGGTCGGGACTTAGGGCGACTTGCATCGGGGACCGAGAACGCATCGAGGAACGTGCCGGCATCCATCACGCACCCGCCATCGGTGGCAAATCCGCCATCGCTGGTCGTAGATTAGATCGTCGCCGCGAGCAGCACGACCAGCTCGGCGAGCGCCGCCGCGGTCGCGACGACCGGTGACGACAGGCCGCGGTCACGTCGTTGCGCGTCGAGCCCGAGGGCGAACGCTGCGGCAGCCGCGATCACGAGCGCCAGGATCCCTGCTTTGCCGAGCGCGAAACCCACGACGATGGCGACGCCGATGCTGAGCGCGCCGGTCAGCCACGCCGGCGGCGGCGTGACGACGAGCGAGCGGGGCGCGTCGTCATCGATGATCGGATCCCCGAGCGCCTGGAGAAACACGGCGGCCCAGCGTCCGACGAGCGCTGTCGCGAGAAAGACCCCGAACCAGCGCGACGGCGGCAACCACACGATCGCAGCGGCGCGCAGCAACGTGCCGAACACGAGCGCGAGCACCGCGAGTGTGCCCGGCGCTGTGGGGGCAGTGCGCGCAAGGCCGAGGCTCCCGATGCGCTCGACGACGCCCCGCTCGACGAGAGCCGCCGACGCGAACGTCAGGACCGCGAGCCCGACCAGCGCCGCGATCGGCACGGGCAGGTGGATGCTGCGCAGCAGGATCGCCGCGACATACGCGAGCAGACCGATCGGTGCACCGAGAGCGATGACCCAGAACGGCGACCGCGCCTCGTTACTGGTCAGCGAATCCGGCCACCGCCATGGCGTCGAGTGAACGAGCGCGACTGCCCCGCCGTAGAGCGGCCCGAGCCGGCGCATCCAGTCCTCGCGCGTCGTCACCGCCTCCATTGTACGCCGTTACTTGACCTTCGCGCCCTTGGCGAGCATATCGAGCGCCTTGGCATCGGCGGCACCGTCGACGATGAACACGTTCATCCCGACGACGCGGACGAACACCATGCCGGAGTCCGACCGTGCGATGCCGGCCTCGGGCTTGCTGGTGTCGGCCTTGGGGAACCGCGTCTTGAGGCTCTCGACGTAACCGTCGGCGAACTCCTTGGCGTCCTTCTCGCTGTCCCACGTGGTCGCGAGGTAACCGACGATGCGGCCGTCCTTCTCCTTCATCACGGCGTAGCGGTCGCCGCCCCAGCCTGCGGTGGCGTCGGGGTTCTTGACGTTCCACTGCTGCAGATAGACCTGGTACTGCAGCTCGCCCATGACGTTCTGCGTGAGCTCCTCGCCGGGGAGCTTCGGCAGCGTGACCTTCTTGGGCTCCTCGCGCTTACCGATCAGCTTCGTCGACGGATGCAGCACCTGCTCGGTCGAGCTCGGCGGGTGAGCGTACAGCGCGTCGACCGCCTTCCATCCGCCCGCATCGAATGCGCGCATCGCGACGATCGCACCCTTCATATACGAGTCGATCATCGGACCGATGATGATGGGCGGAAGCTCGCCGATCGTCTCCATCGACTTCTTCATGTCCGGATCCATGCTGGAGAACCCGGCGGCCTGCTGCTTCATCATCTCGGCGTAGTCGGCGACCGTCATGTTCGCCATCGACTCGATCTGCGAGCCGATCAGCTTTGTCATCATCGCGAGCGCATCGGGGCCCTTCGCGTCGGTCGCGAGGTACGCGATCATCGAGAACGTCGCATCGCCTTCGACGAGAAACCGGCGCGCGATGCCTGCGTCATCGTCGAGTGTCGGTGGCATGAACTTCGCGAGGTTGAAGTTCTGGTCCTGCAGCGCGTGAGTCAGCTCGTGCGCCGAGATCGTGTCGAGCATCGTGTCGTTATCGGGCGCCATCACGATGAAGAACTTCTTGGTACCCGGGTCGTAGTACGCCGCGGCCTGCGACGTCATCGTCTGCTCGAGGACCTTCGGCAGATCGATCGCCTTCGTGTACAGGCCGATGTGGAGCAGCGACGTCTGTAGATTTGCCGCCTTCGCCTTCGGCAGCTCCTTCTCGAGCTCGCGCTGCACGAACTTGCGGAAATCCTCCGTCGACTGCAGCTCGGCAGGCACCGGCTTGGGCATCGGGAGCCCGCGCAGCTTCGCGAGCTTGACCTGGATGTCGGCGACGCGCGTGATCGCGGCCTCCGCGCGCTTCTTTTTCTCCTCCGGCGTGGCCGGCGGCGCATCCTTGGTGACCCACGGATCCGCGGAGGCCGATCCCGAACCAGCGGCGGCGCCCGAGCCCGAGCCCGAAGCCGAGCCCGACCCCGTTGCGACCGCGCTCCCCGCGGCGCTGCCCGACTCCTTCACGGGCTCCTTACTCTGGCCGCGGCACGCCGCGAGCAACAACATGACGGCAATCGAGCTGCGCATGCCCGTGGTTGTAGCTCAGGTCGGCTTCAGCTCCACCCGAGTTGCGCCCCAGTTCGCATCGGCCTGGCCAAAGCTCGCGACCGAAGGGTGGCGCTGGAGCACACCCTGGACGATCCGGCGCAGTGTTCCGGTGCCTTTGCCGTGAATGATGCGGACCTCCGTGAAGCCCGCCTCCTGCGCGGCCCGCACGTACTCCTCGACGACGTCAGCGCAGTCCCGCGGCTGGAATGTGTGGAGATCCAGCTGATCTGTGAGCTCGGTCGTCGCAGTCGCGTCGTCGTCGTCTGCCACGGTCGGATCCGGCGGACGCTACGTCGCCTTCTGCTTCGCCTCGTGCGCCATACGCGCCTTCTGGATGTCCTGCATCATGCCGAGCACGAGGCGCGGATCCGTGAAGACGTTGAGCTTGGGCGCGAGCGACTTCGCGTACCGATCGAAGTAGAGCAGCTGCTTGGTGATCAAAATGAATTCGTTGGGCATCCGCATCTTGTGGCGGGTGGCCGTGCGTTGAATGCCGGGCAAGAAGTTGGCGTAGTTGACCTCGCCAAACGACAGCGTCAGCAGCGGTTTGTAGGTCTCGCCGAGATCCTTGACGAACTCCTCCAGCACGAGGCCGTCGGGCGCGCCTGCCATCTCGATGATGATCTCCGCGAGCCGTTTGTAGTTACCGGACGCGAACGCGATCATGTAGTCGGTGACGAGGTAGCGCGCCTTATCGTCGAACCGGCCGACGATGCCGAAGTCGAGGAACCCGATCGTGTCGTCGTCGAGCAGCATCAAGTTGCCCGCGTGAACGTCGCCGTGGAAGAAGCCGTAGAACACGACGCACTGGAACCACGCGCGCAGGCCATCGACGAGCTTGGTCTCGCCATCGATACCTCTGGCCTTGATCTCGTCGAAGCTGTCGACGCGCAGGCCCATGAACTTCTCCATCACGAGCACCTTGCGAGTCGTGTACTCGTGGTGCGGGACGGGGCAGCGGATGTGCTTGTGCCCGAGCTCGCGCATGATGTCGTTGAACTTGTCGAGGTTCGCCGCTTCCTTGCGGAAGTCGAGCTCCTCGGTGAGCGTGTTCGTGAAGTCGTCGACGACGCCCACCGGATTCGCGAGCTCGGCGTTCTTCTTGAAGCGCTGTACGACCTTCGCCATGAAGCGCATGATCTTCATGTCGGCCATGCACTGCGCGATGATGCCGGGGCGCTGGACCTTGATGACGACCTCGGTGCCGTCGCGCAGCTTCGCCGTGTGGACCTGGGCGATCGATGCGGATGCGAGCTGCTTGGGCTCGATGTCGATCAGGTGCGCCGCTTTCTCGCCGCCGAGCTCCTCGTCGAGCGTGC
>JAYVWH010001107.1:0-1989 GCA_043786265.1 Kofleriaceae bacterium
CGATGTCCTTGGTGCAGCGGGTCCCGCGAAGATCGGTGGCGTCGTGCAAGAGCGCGCCGATGCAGCCGCAGGCCAAGGCGGCGTGTGCCCGGCCGGCCGCGAGGTCCAGCAGCGCCCCGAGCTCGTCACGCCAAAGGCGACGATGCAGCAGCGCGCCACCAACTCGGAGCCCACCGTGGCCCCGCAGAAGAAGCCGGACGATAAGAAGGACCCGAACGCGGATCCAGAGATCGAGATGGAGTAGCAGTCAGCGCGTGCCGCGAAGCACGCGGGGGCTGTCACTCACTTCCAGCACCTCGATCGGCCCGCCGTAACCAGCGGCGAGGCCGACGTCGATGCGCCACAGCGCGCCCTCACACGCACTCGTGATGCCTTTGTCCTGCACGGTGTGACCAACGACCATGCGCTTGGCATTGAGCCTGGTCAGCACCCCGGCGAGGGCAGTGCAGTCCTCCGCGCCGGGGACGCCGTACGCGCGCGTCCACACCGGGCTCTGATCCGACGTCAGGGCGAGCGGCGGATTGGCGTGCGTGCCGGCCTGTCCGTCGAGCCAGCAGCGCGACGAGCGATTGACCTCGTCGAGCTGGGTCACCCAGTCACCGAGCACGCCGGCATGAGAGAACACGGTGCCGTCGATGATCGCGACCACGTTGTAGCGGGCGAGCTTCTTTGCCCACGTACCGCCGGGTTCGAAAGCGCCGAGCCGGTCGCCACCGAAATCGTGCATGCCGCCGGGCGTGACGTAGCGAAAGTCATGCGCGGCATTCATCAGCTCGTGATTGCCATCGAGCATCACGATGTCGCCACCGGCGGCCTTCGCCTGGGCGGTCAGTTTTTCGAACAGGTCGTAGATCTTCGACTCGTCATCGCCGCGATCGAGGATGTCACCGGTCTGGACGATGACGAGCTCGCCGCCGATCCACGCGTCACTATCGTTTATCGCACCGGCGGCCTCAAGAGCCGAACGTGCACCACCGAGATCGCCGTGCAGGTCACCGATGGCGACGAGGCGCTTGGGCGCGAGCGGGAGCGTCGTCGGAATTTGCGTGAGCGTGCACGACTTTGCCACTCCGGCCGAACCGCCCGCCGGACCGTCGCGGTGTCCACGATCACAGGCGGCGATCAGCGCGAGTGTAAGAGCCGCCCGAAGGCCCGGTTCGATGGGCATGCGCTTAGTTACCATGCTTGCAGCTCCTCACGCGGTAGCCACGCCTGCGGCGGAATGGGCGCGGCAGTCGATCGCGGCCGAGAACAGACTGTTTGCGCCGGCGGGCTGGCCTTCGCGCGCCAGCTATCCGATCGTCAACGCCGATGACCGCGTCGACGTCCGGGATCAAAGGTCTGCATCACAACGCGTATCGGTGCCGCGACTCCGAGGAGACGCGCGCGTTCTACGAAGACTTTCTCGGGCTGCCGCTCGCGACCGTGCTCGAGATCCACGAGACCAAGACCGGTCGTGCATGCGACGTGCTGCACACGTTCTTTCAGCTGGACGACGGCAGCTTCCTCGCCTTCTTCGAGGCGCCGGGGCTGGCGTTCGACTTCAAGGAGCAGCAGGACTACGACCTCCACATCGCGCTCGAGGTCACCCGGGAGCACATGGACACGATGATCCCGCGCGCCAAGGCCCGCGGCGTACAAATGCGTGGCATCTCCGACCATCACTTCATCGAATCGATCTACTTTCGCGATCCCAACGGGTACGTCATCGAGCTGACAGCCCGTCGGAGCAACCACGATGAAGTGACGGATCGAACCAAGAATTCTGCCAGGGCCAAGCTCGACAAGTGGCAGCGCACAAAGGGACCGCAATGAGCATCCATCTCCATATTCTCCCGCCCAGCGTCAACAGCCTCACCGTCCGCGTGTTCCTGCGCGCCGCCGGTCTCGAGCACAGCGAGGAGAACGCCTGGGGCAAGACGCGCTCGCCCGAGTTCCTGGCCAAGATCCCCGCGCACCTGACGCCCGCGATCGAGCACGCCGATCACC
>JAYVWH010001108.1:0-2392 GCA_043786265.1 Kofleriaceae bacterium
CGGCGCAGTACCAGCTGAACCAGACGCAGAACGGCAAGTACAACCTGCGCCTGCGCGCTGGTAACTACGAAGTGATCGCCTTCACCCAGGGCTACGCGACCAAGTCGAGCGCGACCCGCGCGATCGGTTCGTGCGTCCGCGCGATCACCACCTACCTCGATGTGACCGAGGGCCAGACCGCGCCGCAGCTCTAAGTTGTTCGAGCGTTGGAGCTCGGCCGGCTCATCAGTGGCTCAGGGATCGCGAGCCGGTAGCGGCGGGACACCCGGCACCACGACATCGGGCGCCAGGCCATCGTCGGCGAGGTTCGCGAGCATTCGCGCGCACGTGATGCACGGATCGACGGTGTCTCCCTCGCGAAACAGCGGCCCCTCCGCGGCGATCTGGATCGCTCTCGCACCGAGGCCAGCGAGCGCATCGCGCAGCTGCGCACCGGCGAGCTCACCACTCGCGAGGCCGAGCCCCTCCTCGCACACGTGCAGATATCCGGTCAGCGCTGCCTGTAAAGCGCACTGACCGACCGGCACGGCACCCTCGAGCCACTGGTTGTTGGCCACGCGATCGATCCAGTCGAGGACGAACGCGGTGAAGGTCGGGTGCAGCAGGGAGGAGAGGGCGAGCGGCCGGGCATCGAGCCAGATCTGTCCGGCGGCCGGACCCTCAAGCGGCATCACGGCGAAGTAGCCGCAGCCAAGGTGGGCAAGCGGCAACGCGCGGCGTCCAGCGTGGGTCTGAACAAAGGCTGCGGCGCGCTGTGCCGGGAACAGGCCGTAGTACGGGCCAACACCACCTGCCGAGAACCGGGTGACGTGATCGAGATAGTCAGTGCATGCATCGGGCAACGCTCCACCGATGCGTTCCTCGAAGTGTGTGAGCTCGATGTCGGTTAGCGGGGGCAAGCGCTCGTAGCGGTGCTGCGCCGCACCGAATCGTTTGCGGGACGGATCGTTCGCCGCGAGGGCGGCCAGGATCTCCCGCAGGCGCGTGTGGAGCTCACTCACCGATCACCGTGACGGAGACGCGCCGGCGATGAGGCGCGGTGCGGTGCTCCCACAGATAGAGGCCCTGCCACGTACCGAGGCTCAACTTGCGGCCCATGACAGGGAGCCCGATCGAGGTCTGGGTCAGGACGCTGCGGACGTGCGCGGGCATGTCATCGGGACCCTCGTCGTCGTGGGTAAACAGCTTGTCGCCGTCGGGCACGAGGCGCGCAGCGAAGGCCTCGAGGTCTCGGCGAACATTCGGATCTGCATTCTCGCAGATGATGAGAGAGGCGCTCGTGTGGTGGATGAACACCGTGGCGAGGCCCTCGCGGACGTTGCCCGCGTCGAGAATCGAGGCGACGTCGCGCGTGATGTCATACGTTCCGCGGCCTTTCGTGTCGACGGTCAATTCGCCTCGATGAAACATGCCCGGTGTATACTCCGTCGGTGATTCGCAGGTCGCTTCGTTATGCCGAAGAGCTAACGGACGCCGTGAAACAACAGCTCGCGCTCGCCTACAGCGCGAAGGATTTGCTCGGGTACGGCCTTCGTCAGAAGCTCGCCGAGGGCTACACGCGCGGTGATTTTCGCGCGGACCTGCTGGCGGCGCTCGTCGTCGGCGTGGTCGCGTTGCCACTCTCGATGGCGCTCGCGATCGCGTGCGATGTGCCACCGCAACACGGCCTCTACACCGCGATCATCGCGGGTGTGGTGTGCGCGCTCCTCGGCGGCACGCGGATGCAGGTCACGGGCCCGACCGCGGCGTTTGTCGTGATCTTGGTGCCAATCGTCCACAAGCATGGGCTGGGAGGTCTGCTCGTTGCGGGTGTGCTCGCCGGGATCATGCTCGTGCTGATGGGGCTTGCACGGCTGGGAAAGCTGATGCAGTTCGTTCCGCATCCCGTGACAACGGGCTTCACGATGGGCATCGCGGTCGTGATCGGCGTGCTGCAGCTCAAGGACGTGTTCGGCGTCAAGCTACCGCGCACCGAGGGAGTGTTCGAGTACATCGGGGCGCTCGTATCCGCGCGCGGGTCGTTCAACTACTGGGACCTCGGGGTTGCGGCGTTCACGCTCGTCTTGCTGCTCGTACTGCCGCGCCTGCTGAAGCGGTTTCCCGCGCCGCTCATCGCGCTCGTCATCGCGGCGGTCGCCGTCGTGATCTGCGGGCACTTCTTCCCGGCCGACTGGGGCTTCAACGTCACCACGATCGGCTCGAAGTTCACGTATCCCCTCGGTGGCGGCCAGGTCGGCCACGGCATCCCGCCTCTACCTCCACTCCCCATCGTGCCGTGGCAGGTGGCGGATCCGGGGCATCCCGCGTTCACGCTCGACCTCCAGGTGATTCGCGAGCTGCTGCCATCGGCGTTCGCGATCGCGATGCTCGGCGCGATCGAATCGCTGATGGC
>JAYVWH010001109.1:0-4345 GCA_043786265.1 Kofleriaceae bacterium
CGCGGCGAGCGCATTCTCGACGTTGTAGGTCGCGCGACCGCCGAACGTGATCGGAATCTCGTCCACCGCGATCAGTGGTCGGTCGTCGTGAACGAGCTGACCATCCCGCACCGTCCAGGCTACGCCCGCGCGAGGCTCGCGCGCGAACCACACGACCGCGCCACCGAACGCTGCTGCGATCGCGACCAGCGCCGGATCGTCTGCGTTGAGGATCACCGTGCGTGCGTCGCGGCCGACCACGGCCTTGACCCGCGCCATGGTCATCACGTCATCGACCCCGTAGTCGCCCAGATGGTCGCCGCTGACGTTCGTGATCACCGCCGCATCGCAGCGGTCGACGGTGAGCCCACGCCGCAAGATGCCACCGCGCGCCGTCTCCAGGATCGCGATCTCGACGCGTGGATCGCGAAGCACGATGCGCGACCCCTCGGGGCCACTGAAGTCGCCGACGTGGATCAGCACCTCGTCGATCGCGACGCCATCGGACGACGTGATACCGGGGACCAGGCCGGCTGCGCGCGCCATCCGCGCAACGAGCCGCGTGGTCGTGGTCTTGCCATTGGTTCCGGTGACGAGGCCGATCGGGATCCGCGCCAGCTGCGACCAGTCGATATCCGCTGGGGACGGCAGCGGTCCGAGCCGCTCGAACCGCAGCTGGCGCGTGCCGGCGCCGACCGTGATCGCCTCGTCGTCGACAAGTAGCGGGATCCCGTGGTCGCGGGTCGCCCCGAACAGCTCGGCGAGCCCGAACACCCGTGCCTGTTCGATGCGCGCCAGGATGTCCTGATCGAACGGCGGTGATTCGAGACCCGCAACCTCGGCCTCGGCGCACGCGAGCGCCCACTCGTTCAGGTCGGTCAACGGCATCAAAACCTCGACCGGCCCCGACACGAACAGCGAAACGCCACCGTGAAAGTGGCGAACGTGGAGCTCCCCCGGCCACGGCAAGACCCGCGTGATCGCACGCCGCCAGGCGGCCACGACCGGCTCTGGATCGTTGTCGCCATCGAACACAGCATCGATCACGACACCGGGCGCGCGCGTGGCGAGGTTCGACCCGGTGACCCGGCGCGAATCGGCGATCCGCATGACGGTCAGTCGTCGGTCTCGCGAGCGAGACGAACACCGCGTTCGTCCGCGATCAGCGTGGGCGCGGCAGTTCCACTCTCACCCTCCGCCGCCCGCGGCGGCGCCAGCACCGGCGGGTGGTCGACAGGTGGCGACACGAGAGCGAGGGCCGCCTCGCCCGCATTGAAGTAGATGATCTGTTTCCACGTCCGCGTCAGGTTGTCGCCGAAGATCACGAGCAGATCACCCGGGCGACCGTGCGCGAGCGCTGCCTCGACCGCCGCTGACTCGTCCGGGATGATCTCGAAACGGGACGCGGGCACGCCCGCTTCGAACAGGGATCCCGCGAGCAGTCGTGGCACTTCGTCGAGCTTGCGACCGCGCAGATCATTGTCACTGCGCAGGATCAAGTGATCGAAGGCACCGCCCGCGTGCCGCGCGATCTCGCAAATGTCCTCGTCGCGGCGATCGCCGGGCGCAGAGATCACGCCGATCCTGCGGCCGGTGACCTCGAGCCGGCGGACGAGGTCAGCCATCGCTTTCATCGCGGCCGGATTGTGGCCGTAGTCGAGGATGACCTTGAACGGCAGCTTGTCGTAGACGTTGAGCCGGCCCGGTGCCTGAAAAAACGTCGTATCGAAGGTGCGGAGGCCTTGCCGGATGTTCTCGTGCTTGACGCCCATCGCGTGCGCGATCGTCGCGGCGAACATCGCGTTCTGCACGTTGTGCATCGCGCGGCCCTCGAGCGTCGCGGGAATCAGATGTGTCCACAACAGTGGTAGATGGGTGCCGCCATCGTAGAGCGTGATCATGTGACCGCGGATGTGCTCCTCGAGCACGGCCGCCATCCCGCCCGCCGCGATATGCTGGCGGACTAGCTCGTGGCGTGGGTTCATCGTGACGTAGGCGATCCGGCTCGCCTTCGTATGATCCGCCATGCGCAGGCATCGCTCGTCATCGGCGTTGAGCACCGCGCAGTCTCGCGCGACCTCGACGACCACCCGCTTGATCTCCGCGAGTTGCTCGAGCGTGTCCACGCCCCGCATACCGAGATGATCCTCGGTGACGTTGAGCACCGCGCCGACGTTGCACGTCCGGTAGCCCATGCCCGCGCGGACCAGGCCGCCGCGCGCGGTCTCGAGCACCGCGAGATCGACCTCGGGATCGCGGAGCACCATCTGCGCGGCACGCGGCCCCGTCAGATCGCCGACGACCGTGCGCTCGCCGTCGATGTAGACGCCGTCGGTCGTCGCGAGCCCGACCCTGCGGCCATCCATCTTGTGGATATGCGCGAGCATGCGCGCCGTCGTCGTCTTGCCGTTGGTGCCGGTGATCGCAGCGATCGGGATCCGCGAGGGCGTGCCCGGTGGGAACAGCATATCGATCACGGGGCCGCCGACATCGCGCGGTTTGCCCTCGGTCGGCGCCACGTGCATGCGGAACCCTGGCGCGGCGTTGACCTCGCAGATGCCACCGCCGACGTCGCGATACGACCGGCTGATGTCGACCGTGATGAAGTCGATGCCGGCGACGTCAAGGCCGATCGCCTTCGCCGCGCGCACCGCCATCTCGCGATTCTCGGGGTGAACCACATCGGTCAGATCTATCGCAGTGCCGCCGGTCGACAGGTTGCCCGTCGAGCGCAGGAAGAACTGCTCGCCGGCCGCCAGCACGCTCGCCTCGGTCAGGCCGTGCTGTGCCATCAGGCGGTTGGCCTGGTGATCGAGCTCGAGCCGCGTCAGGACTTTTTCGTGGCCGATGCCGCGCCGCGGATCACTGTTCACGATGTTGATGAGCTCGGCGATCGTGCGGGTGCCGTCGCCGACCACGTGTCCCGGCACGCGCTTGGCGACCGCGATCAGCTGGCCGCCAATCACGAGCATCCGGTGGTCGTAGCCCGCGAGGAAACTCTCGATCACGATCGTGCGCGCATGCTCGCGCGCCTTGTCGAACGCGATGCGGACCTCATCATTGGTTGAGAGGTTGATCGATACGCCACGCCCATGGTTTGCATCGAGTGGCTTGACCACGACGGGATAGCCGAGTCGAGTGGCCGCGCGCACTGCCTCCTCGGCTGACCGCGCAAGCCGCTGTTGCGGTACCGGCAGCCCCAGATCGCCGAGGATGCGGTTGGTCTCTTCCTTATCGGAGGCGATCGAGACCGCGATGTGCCGGGTCTCGCTGGTCACCGTGGCCTGAATCCGCTTCTGGTACTTGCCGTGGCCGAACTGGACCAGCGAGTAGTCATTGAGCCGCAGCCACGGGATGTCGCGCGCCTCGGCCGCCCGTACCAGCGCGCTCGTCGACGGGCCGAGCTGCCGGCGCTGCGCCAGGCTGATCAGCTCTTCGAGCTCGGTCTGAAACACGAACGGCGCCGTCCCTTCGGTCGACGATCGCAGTTCCGCGGGCAACAGCGAGTCGATCAGCCGTTGCGCGAGGTCGCCCGCGGCCTCACCGACTCGCTCTTCTTCGTACTCGTAGATCACGTGGTACTGCGCCGGCGTCCCGGTCGACCGGGTCTTACCAAAGCTGACCTTGGCGCCCGCGAGCTGCTCGAGCTCGATCGCGACGTGCTCGAGCACATGGCCGAGCCAGGTTCCCTCGTCCTCGGTGAGCCTGCGCACGAAGCCGCCCGGCGCACCGTACGAGCACGTATGCTGGTCGAGGCTTGGGAGCGCGGCGAGCAGTCCGGCGTTGAAGCCGTCGAGCTTCGCGCTCGGCCATTGCTCGAGCGGACCGAGATCGACGGTTAGTCGCATCACCGGAAACAACGCGTATTGGTTGGGGCCGCGATAGACGCGCCGCTCGAGAATCTTCACGCCGTCTCCTTTTCGCTCGGTTGCGGTGGGCGCGCTTTGCGCGTCCTCATGTCGTAGGTCGCGCCGTCGGTGAGGATGTGGAGCTGCACGCCGATCATGCAGATCGGGTCGGCTTCGGTCGCCTGCGCCATCGACGAGTGGGTGAGCCCCGAGACGTCCACGACGGTGATGCCGCCGGAGCCAACCGCCTCGATCGAGTCGTCCGGATCGATGAATGCGGCCGTGTCCTCATCGAGGCCGAGCCCGATCGCGAACGGGTTGTAGGCCAAGGAGCCGAGGAGCCGCCCGAGGCGGTCGCGCTGACGGAAGTGCTGATCGATGATCACGCGGTTGGTCATGCCAAAACCTGGTGCGAGCGAAGCTCCGCCTGCACGCGGCGTGCTGCCTTCCTTGCCGAATGCGATCATGTGCTCGCACAGGATCGCTGCACCTGCGCTCGTGCCTGCGACGTGGACGCC
>JAYVWH010001110.1:0-2200 GCA_043786265.1 Kofleriaceae bacterium
CGGCTGCCCACTCGGCGGGGATCAGGGCGTCGACCGCCTCGTGGGCGACGGCGAGCTCGGCCTGGAACTGCAACACCACATCGGTCGCGTAGCGCGTACCCACATGCCCGATGCCGACGAGGGCGGTTGTGTGCTTGGCCGCCTCGGCCGCGAAGGGGCGCTTCTCGGGGCGCGGCGTGTACACCCGCGCGGGCGGAGGTGGGATGACCGGCAGCGGTGGTGGTGGCGGGAGGGGCTCCGCACCCGCGAGCTGATCGCGCAATGCGGCAATCAACTGACGGGTTCGGCTCATCGTGGGTTAGGTCACCACGCAGGCGGCGCTCCGCGCAATCGGCGGCCCAATTTTTTCTGTGCAATTGCATGACTTGGGGGGAAACTGTGAATGTGAACCGTCGCGTCCTCGGCGCCGCACTGCTGGTGGCGATGCTGGCATCGACTGCGTACGCGCGAGACGCACTGACGCTGACCGAGATGGTCACGAACCCGGACCACTTCGACCTGGTTCCACCGCCGCCGCCGCCGACTGCACCCACGCTCGACGAGATCACGAAGGGCGGGATGCACTGGCGCCTCGACACCGAGCGCGGTCCGGTCCACGTGTGGATTCCCGCTGGCTACGACCCGCGTACTGCCGCGACGATCGTGTTCGTGCATGGCTACAAGACCGACGTCGATGCGATGTGGGACGAGTACCGGTTGCCCGAGCAGTTCGCGCTCGCCGGCATAAACGCGATGTTCATTGCGGGCGCTGCGCCCGATGGCAAGCGTGCGGCGATCGTATGGCCGTCGCTGACGCAGCTGCTCGCCACCGTGGCAGCACGCCTCGATGTCGCGATGCCGACGGGCCGCCTCGTCGCGGTCGGTCACTCCGGCGCATACCGGACATTGGCACTGTGGCTCGAGAACGAGAAGCTCGACTCGGTCGTTCTGCTCGACGCTGTTTACGGCGAGTACCGCTTCGGTCCGTGGGCGCGCGACAAGGAGACGCGCCGGCTCGTCAACATCGCGTACGAGACCGGCCGCTTCAGCGATTACATGCATAGCTCACTGCCGACGACCGTCCGCGTCGACGGCCTGCCGCTCACCGGCTTCCCCGAGGGGCGGATCCTCTACGCGAAGACGCCGGTCGGGCACTGGCAGCTCGTCACCGACGGTGTCGCGTTACCGCTGTCGCTGCGGGCGCTCGCGTTGCCGAAGATCGAGCTGCCCGTCGATCTGCCGCTCGGCTTGCCGCTGTGCTGCGCACGCAAGCTCGAGACGGTGGCCGAAAAACAAGCGGCGGCGACCGTTGCCGTCGCCGCCAAGATCATCCTGCCGCCCCTATAGCAAGGTCCGGCTTTGCCGGACCGCGCAGCAGCGCCGAAGGCGGTGCGCAGGTTGATCGATCGTTAGTTCGTCAGTGGCGTGCGGTTGCAGCCCATCGTCAGCGTGATCGGTGCGCTGTGCTGCACGACCTCGAAGTCGGTGACCTTGAGGACGGACAGATCGCGCGGGCCGAGGAGCCCCGACCACTTCGCGGCTGTGTTGCGATCACTCTGCGCGGTCAGCGCGATGTGCCGTCGCTCACTGCGTCGTCCCCCGTCGTCGCGCAGCCCAAGCCAATTGGACAGGTTCCTAGGAAGAGCTAGCGAATCGCCGCAACGTCGCCAAATAACGGGCCGGGACCGTCCTCGGACCAGATGTTTTTTTCGGCCAACCACGCGTCGAATTCCGGAGTCGGCCGTTTATTCAGCAATCGCCTGACTGTCGGAATGTCGTGATAGCTCGTCGATTGGTAGTTCAGCATGATGTCGTCGCCGACGGGCATCGACATCAGATACGTGCAGCCAGCGGCTCCGAGCAAGACTTTCAGACTCTCCAGCTCATCCTGGCTCATGCGTGCGTGATACGTGAAGCACGCATCGCAACCCATCGGGAGCCCGAGCAGCTTGCCCATGAAGTGGTCTTCGAGCGCGGCACGTGTGATCTGCGGGCCGTCCTCGAGATACTCGGGCCCGATGAAGCCAACAACCGTGTTCACGAGGAATGGCTTCCAGCGGCGTGCGAGTCCGTAGCAGCGAGCCTCGATCGTCACCTGGTCCGCGCCATGGTGCGTCGCCGACGACAGCGCCGAACCCTGGCCGGTCTCGAAGTACATCCGGTTGGGACCCTTCGTCGAGCCGCGCTCTTTCATCATCGCCGACGCCTCGTCGATGAGCTT
>JAYVWH010001111.1:0-2496 GCA_043786265.1 Kofleriaceae bacterium
GCTGCGCGATCAGCGGTCGACCACGTAGTCTTCGACCGCGGTTGCGTCCACCCCATCCGGGATGCGCCGCGCACGCGCGACCATCGTGCCGGCGATCGCGATCACGAGGTTAACCGCGACCGCGACGAACCCGGCGTAGATGGTGACGTTCGGACCACCAATGGTGGACAGGTTGAACGCGGAGCCGCCGAAGTGCGCGTGGTGGGTCACTGAATTGGGCACGGTGTACAGCATGCCCACACCGACGAGCATTCCCGCGATCCAGCCAGTGATCAGACCCACGTGGTGAAAGCGTCGAGTGAACAGGCCGAGCGCGACCGACGGCAGGGTCTGCAGGATCAGCACGCCACCGATCAGCTGCAAGTCGATCGCGAACTGCGGATCGATCAGAAGGATGAACGCGAGCGCGCCGAACTTGACGACCAGCGAAACCAGCTTGGACACCCGAGCCTGCTCGGCGTGTGTGGCGTCCTTCGACAAGAACTCGACGTAGATGTTGCGCGTGAAGAGATTCGCAGCCGCGATCGACATGATCGCCGCGGGCACGAGCGCGCCGATGCCGATCGCCGCGAACGCAACACCCGCGAACCACGGCGGGAACATCTTGTCGAACAACAGCGGTACGATCGTCGACGGGTCGCCATGCTGCGGCTTGATGTCTGCTGCGATTGCCATGTAGCCAAGTAGCGCGATCAAACCGAGCAGGAGTGAGTAGGCCGGCAGTGCCGCCATGTTGCGTTTGATGACGTTCCGGTTCTTGCTCGCAAGGACTCCGGTCACGGAGTGCGGGTACAAGAACAGCGCCAGCGAGCTGCCGACCGCAAGCGTGAGGTATTGCAGCTGACTCGCCGCCGGTAGAGTGAACTTTCCCGCCGGTTCGAACTTCGCCTGTGCGGCGCCGAAGATGACGCTCCAACCGCCGAGCTGATGCGGGATCCAGATGACCGCTGCGATCACGACGATGTAGATCAGCGTGTCCTTGACGAACGCGATCAGTGCCGGCGCGCGAAGTCCGGCCTGATACGTATATGCCGCGAGGATTGCAAACGCGATGATCAGGGGAAGGTGGCCGTTGACGCCCATTGCCTTCAGCACGGCTTCGATACCGATGAGTTGCAGCGCGATGTAAGGCATCGTCGCGACGATGCCGGTCACCGCAACGAGCAGCGCGAGTATCGGAGACCCAAACCGTGCGCGGACGAAATCTGCCGGCGTGACGAAGCCGTGCTTGTGCGACACGCTCCACAGCCGGAGCAACGGCAGGAACACGATCGGGTATGTGATCACGGTGTAGGGCATCGCGAAGAAGCCGGGCGCACCGGCGGCGAACATCAGGGCGGGCACGGCGATGAAGGTGTAGGCGGTGTAGAGGTCGCCGCCCATCAGGAACCACGTCACCCAGGCGCCGAAGTTGCGACCACCGAGGCCCCACTCGTCGAGATGATTCATTGATTCGGGACGTCGCCACCGGGCCGCGACGAAGCCGACCACGGCAACCACCGCGAACAGGACCGAAAACACGACGAGCTGGACGCTCATGATCGTGTCCGCAGGTAGACGATCAAGCAGCACAGAGATCCCAGACCGACAAACCCCAGCTGCAGCCAGTAGAACAGCGGAAACCCGAAGAGCCGCGGCTCGACGCGGTTGTATACGAAGGTCAGCAACGGCGCGATGATCGGGACGAGCAGGAGCCAGTACCAGCGGCTGCGTTTCACGTGGCCATCATACCGGCGCGCCGATTAACCAGTAACATCCACCGATGGGATTGACGGGCGATGGCTACCGCGGAACGTACCAAGGCCACATTGTCGAGCTGATCCGCGACAACCTCGGCAAGAAGCTCAAGCTCGTCATCGATGGCGTGGAGGTCGCGAGCGAGCCGCGCGCGCTCCAGCACGACATCACGCTGAGCGCGACGCTCGTGCATGAGGGTGTATCCCATCGCGTCGTCGCACGATCCGTCGTCGGACGTACGACTTCGGGCACCGTTCATGTCGATGGCGCACCGCTGACGATCGCAAAGAGCTGAGGTCGCGACTGCGCTGCGCTCCGCGGCGGCAGGCATGTGCAACGTGTAGGGTTGGCTCATGAGAGTGATCGCGATCCTGTTGGCGACAGCGGCGTGCGGCGACAACCTTGGAGAAATGGGTACACCCGAGGAGGTCGCGACGGGCGCTACGGAAGGGCAACACGTCGAGACCACTGGCATCGTCGACACGGTCACGTTCGATTCGACTCAGAACCTGATGCGGCGGGCGGAGCTTGCGCGGCACGCCGGCGACGTCAACTGGATCCTCGAGTCGGATGCCGAGGAGGTTCGCGGTTCGGCACACGCGTTCGACGAGCCCGGCGCTGACTATCCGCGCACCGGCGATCACTACGTGCTGATCCGGACCATGAGACCCGCTGGCGTGTCACAGGACGAGCCGGGGTTCACGCCGGGGGCGCTCGCAGCGGCCTGGGGACTCGGCGTCCACGTCACCGCGGTCGATG
>JAYVWH010001112.1:0-3805 GCA_043786265.1 Kofleriaceae bacterium
AGCTCAGCAAGGAGCTGCTGAACCGCGGCGTCAACGGCGTCGCGTACGAGACGATCGAGCCGTCACCGGGCGACCTCCCGCTGCTGACACCGATGTCGGCGGTCGCGGGTCGCATGTCCGTTCAAGCAGGCGCAACCTACCTCGAGCGCGAGCGCGGCGGCAAGGGCGTCCTCCTCGGCGGCGTGCCAGGCGTCAAGCGCGGCCGCGTCACCGTGATCGGTGGCGGCGTCGTCGGTCAGAACGCGGTGAAGATGGCGGTCGGTCTCGGCGCCAACGTGACCGTGCTCGATGTGAATCTGAAGACGCTCGCGTACCTCGACGACATCTACGGCGGTCGCATCTCGACCCAGTACTCCGACCCGCTCAGCATCGAGCGCACCGTCCTCGAGAGCGATCTCGTCGTCGGTGCCGTGCTGCTGCCGGGCGCGCGCGCTCCGCGCCTGGTCACGACCGCGATGATCAAGCAGATGGAGCCGGGCAGCGTGATCGTCGACGTGTCGATCGATCAAGGTGGGTGCGTCGAAGGCGCACGCGCGACGTATCACGACAACCCGACGTACGACCTCCACGGTGTGACCGCGTACATGGTCGCGAACATGCCGGGCGCGGTGCCTCGTACGTCGACCTACGCGCTGACGAACGCGACGATCAAGTACGTCCAGACGCTCGCGGACCATGGCCTCGAGAAGGCGACCGCCGCCGTTCCGCACCTGATCTCGGGCATCAACACGTACAAGGGCACGGTGCCGCATGCAGCGGTCGCCGAGGCGCTCGGCGTGAAGCACGAAGCGTTCCGCGCCTAGGAATAGACGCTAGGAGTTACACGCACTTGGAAAGCGCGCCAAAGTCGGGAACAATGTGCGCGTGGGGACCGGTAGAAGTCGTGAATGCTCGCTGTGAAGCAAAAGCGTAACGAGTTCGAGCGACAAGCGCTCGTCCACGTGGACGCCCTGTACGGCGCCGCGTATCGGCTGACACGCAACCCGCGCGACGCCGAGGACCTCGTTCAGGATGCGCTGTTGCGCGCCTATCGGTTCTGGGATTCGTTCCAGCAGGACTCGAACTGCAAGGCGTGGCTGCTGCGCATCGTGACCAACACGTTCATCAACGAGTACCAGCGCAAGAAGCGCTCGCGTGAGGTGCTCGAAGCGGCGAGTGCCGAGCAGGACGCCACCGATGGCGTGCTCGTGCAGACCACCGCCCACGACAAGGTCGCGCCCGATCAAGCGATGATGTCGGCCAGTGTCTCTGACGACGTGCAGAAGGCGCTCGAGCTGCTGCCTGACGATTTCCGTACTGCCGTGATCCTCTGCGACATGCAGGGCCTGTCGTACAAGGAGATCGCGGACATCATGGAGTGCCCGGTAGGGACCGTGATGAGCCGATTGTTCAGAGGACGCAAGCTACTCGCCGCGGCGCTCAAGGAGTTCGCGGTCGCAGAGGGCTACGTCAAATCCCAACCTCAACCGAAGAACGAGACGACGACGGCGACGACGGCAAGGGCTGGCTCTGCCAGCCCGCGCAGCGCCGCCGAAGGCGGTGCGGAGCCGATCAACCTCGACAAGTATCGCGCCGCCCGGGCGCGAGAGGGTTCCAAATGAGTCTCTGTCAGAGCATCGACACTCTAGCGATGTCGTACCTCGACGACGAGCTCGCCGCCAAAGAGCGTCACGAGCTCGAAGCACACCTCACCGAGTGCACGAGCTGCCGTGCGCATCTCGATAGCGAGCGTGCCGATTACTCGCTGATCAAGCGCTCGCTCGTGATCTCGCCCGCGCCGGATCTGCTCCGCGCAAAGCTCGTGCGCGCACTCGATCACGCGGACGCCGAGCAAGCCAAGGAGCAGCGACGGCGCTGGTATCAATACCTGCTGCCCGGCAGCGCGATGGTCGTCGGCGTGGCTGCGATCGCGATGTTTCTCGGCATGCAGACCGAGCCGCGACACGTCGCCGCAACCGTCGCGCAACAAGCGACCAAGCACGGCACGCGGACGCTGCCGCTCGAGGTCCAAGGCGCGAACACCGGTCAGTGGCTGCACCAGCACTTCGCGTCGATCGAGCCGCCGCACTTCAACGAGGTCCCTGACACAGAGCTGCTCGGCGCCCGTCTGTTGCCCGGCGCCATCAACGGTCATGACGCGGCCGCCCTGTCCTACCAGATTCGCCGCGGCGGCGACCCGTTCATCCTGTCGCTCCTGGTCGTGCGAGACCTCGGTGATGCGGAGATGCGCGAGGGCACCCCCATGCGCGTCAACGACCGCACCGTGTACGTCCTCGAGTCCTTACAGGGCCAGGCCGTCGTGTCCTACGTCGACCGCAACAACATGGGCTACATGTTCATGGCGCCCGAGCTGTCGGTGAACGAGCTGGTCTGGCTGGTCAGCAGGACCGACATCGTCGGCCCCCAGTAGCGGCCGCTCGGACCAATTCTCACGCGTAGTTGGGATACCATTCCCCCACGGGATGAATCGACGCGTACTGCTCATCGACGGTGACTCTGCATTTCGCGACACCCTGAGCCTGCAGCTCGGCCGGTATCGCATCGTTGTCATGACGGAAGCCGACCCGGAGCGGGCACTCGCCCTCGCCGCTGCGGACCCGCCGGACATGATCGTGATCGCGGTCGAGGAGCCCGAAAAGCTCGGCTTCAAGACGTTCCAGAAGGCCCGCAAGGCGGTCGGGACGAAGCTCCCCGTCATGCTCGTCACGAGCACCCTGCCGTCGGAGAGCTTCCTCAAGCACCGCGGCATGAAGGTCCACGCCGACGAGTACCTCGAGAAGCGCGATCTGAATGACGCGGCGCTGGTTGCGGCGGTCGACCGCTTGCTCGTCCTTGGCGAGCCAGACGCCGACGATGAAATTCCGATGGGCGAAGACATCCCGATGGAGATCGGCGATGGCGACGTCGTGCTCGACGAGCAGGTCGACGACGACGATATCGGCAACTTCGCCAACGACCAGAAGAACGACATGCAGACCGTCAATCCGAACAGCGAAGTGCTGGTCGATAGCATCGTCGCGCAGGAGACGGATGCGGCGTTCGACGCGCTGCTCGGCGACGACATGTTCGGCGGTGGAGATCCGATCGACTCCGCGCCGCCTGCGGTGCCGCTGCGCGGGCTGGCAGAGCCAGCCTTTGCGATGGCTCCCGAGCCCGCGGCGACCGAGGTGCTGCCGCCCGACGAGCTCCCGGTCGAGGTGGACGCTGCGCCCGTCGAGGTCGACGCCGCGCCGGTCGAAGGCGAGGCCTCGCATGAGGATTCTGGGATCCCCGAGCCGCTGCCCCACAAGATCGCAGATCGCGACGAGGACAGCGTCCCCGCACCGATCCGCGACGGCGGACGCGAGACGGGTGACGACTTCGACAGCTACAGCAAGGCCGCGGCCAATGCATCCGAAGCGGCTCCGCCCGAGCACGAGGACGACTTCGCCGAGGAAGAGGCCGCGCCGGTCGAGTCACTGACGGCGATTCCGATCGTCGACGACGATCTGGTGTCGCTCGATGACGAGATGCCGGTCGAGGTCGACGAGGACGTCGCCGAGTCGCCCGCCCCACAGCCGTTCGCGGCGGCCGTCGAGGTCGAGGACCACGGAGAGCGCACGGTCATCGCGCGCGCACCCGAGCCGCCCGCGGCGGTGCCCGAGGCGCGGCCGAAGTCGCCGACCGGTTCGCAGCGCAATGCGATTCCCGTCGACCTCGGACTCGACAGCATCGCGCAGAACGTCGAGTCCGAGCGCGAGCAGTCCGGCGTCTACGACCACAAGGGGCTGCGCAAGATCGGCGAGCTCGAGCGTCAAATCGCTCA
>JAYVWH010001113.1:0-8108 GCA_043786265.1 Kofleriaceae bacterium
GACGAAGATCGTCGCGCACATCTCGACGACCACGGGTTCAGCAGCCGACCGCGTCCGGGCCGCAGGTATCAAGACGGCGCTCGTGCTCGAGAATGTCGCGCGTGCGTATGGCGTCGGCGAAGCGCACGCAGGGCTGATGAACTCGCCTGGTCATCGCGCGAATGTCCTCGCTCCGCTCGCGACGCACATCGGAATCGGCGTGGTCCTCGGCGACGAAGTGTCGGGCCGGCGCGAGATGTTCTTGACGCAGGTGTTCATCCGCGTCCCCCCGAAGGTCGATCCCGCTCAGGCAGCTGCGCTCGTGCGCGATCGTATCGACAAGGTGCGGCCGGTCAAGGTCAACGCGGGTCTAGCGCAGGTCGCACAGAGCCTCGCCGACGGGCTTGCCGCGGGCAAGACGCGCGACTCGCTGTGGCCCGCCGCGAAGAAGAAGCTCGACACGATGAACGTGTCTTATGCGCGCGTCGGTAGCGTCGTCAGTGCGGCCGCCGACCTCGATTCGATCGACGGCAAGGAGCTGCTCGGCGACTACAAGGCCGATGACATCGGCGTCGGCATCGCGCAGGGCACTCATCCGCAGATCGGCGACGGCGCCATCTGGATCGTCGTGCTGCTTGCAGAGAAGCTGCCCGCGAAGAAGTAGCGCTACGGCGTCGCAGAGCCGGTGGCCGGGTCCGCCGGCGGCGCCGGGGCAGGGACAGGCGGTGTGGGCGCGCCATCCTCGTCAGCGATCCGGATCACTGTGCTGCCGCCCGGGGCGAGGTTGACGGTGCGATTGACCGGCGTCCGATCGGGTGTCGAGACCTTGACCTGATGCTCGCCGGGCGGAACCTCATACGTGCCGCCCTGCGACGACTGCGCGACGACCTTGCCGTCGATCTCGATCGACGAGGCGTGCTGGAGCATGACGAAGATCTTGCCCGGCTTGGGCGCCGAGATCGGTGGCGCTTCCGCGGCCTCGTTGGCCTTATCGATCGCCTCGTCCTCGTTGTGCCGCTTGCGCGCCGAGCCGCTACTCGATCCCGCGGCATGGACGGTGTCATCCTCGAACTCGATCGTCGCCGCGGCGGCGCTACCCGATCCAACTGCCGCCGAGCCTGTAGCCGTTGCAGCGTTCGCAGCAGAACCCGCGACGGTGCTGGTTGACCCCGCGCTACCAGGTGGCCCTGCGGCCGCGCTCGGCGTCGCGTTCTTGTTCTGCAACGAGCGAATGAGCAGGACCGACCCACCGGCGCCACCGACGAGCAGCACGAGGCCGAGCATGATCGCGGTCGCGCGGCTCCGAGGCCGGTCGTGATCGGGACGCTGATCGAGCTCGGCGAGCGACAGCCGTGCCTTGCCGAAGCTTGGCTCCTGGGCCTCGAGCGGCGCCTCTGGCTTTGCGTGCCGCTTGCTCGGCGGGGTCGCGCGCCGCGGTCGCGCGGCCAGGTGGTCGTCGGTCAATTCCGCGAACAGCTCGCGGATCTCGGTCAGCGTCGGCCGGTCCGCCGGCGCCTTCGCCATCATCCGCACGATCAGCTTTGACAGCGCGGGCGGGGTCTTCGGTGCGAGCTTGATCGCCTGCGGCGGCGGAGCGTTGAGCTGCTGGACGATGAGGTCCATCGTGTTCTCGCCACGGAACGGAAGCGTACCCGTCAGCATCTTGTACGCGAGCACGCCGAGCGCATAGACGTCAGTGCGGCCGTCGACGGGCTGGCTGCGCGCCTGCTCCGGGGACATGTACGCGGGAGTCCCGACGACGATGCCTTGCTTCGTCGATCCAACCGGTGATTCCTCGAGGCCGCGACCCGACAGCTTTGCGAGACCGAAATCGAGCAGCTTCACCGTGCGCTTGCCCCGGCTCGTGAGCAGAAACACGTTGTCGGACTTGAGATCGCGGTGGATGACGTTGTGTTCGTGCGCAGCCTGCAGGGCATCGCAGATCACGTCGAGAATCTCGATCGCCTCGGCCGCAGGAATGGCGCCCCGATCGATGCGCGCGGTCAGCGGCTCGCCGTCGAGCCACTCCATGACGAAGAAGCTGCGCTTGTCAGGCAGCTCGCCGAACTGGAACACGTCGACGATGTTGGGGTGCTTGATCTCGTTGACGAATCGCGCTTCTTGCTCGAACCGCGCGACCACCGCCGGATCACCACAGAACGCACGCCCGAGGATCTTGATCGCGACACGCTTGCCGATGCGCGGCTGCTTGGCGCCGTACACCACGCCCATGCCGCCTTCGCCGATCTTGCCATCGATGACGTAGCCACCGACGTCGGTGCCGGCCGCTAGATCCGCACCCGGATCGGCCGTTTGCTCGTTCGGTGCGTCCCCCATCCCAATTGCCTAGAGCCTAACGGCTCTGGGGGCCGAGGCAAATGCATTCAGGGTCACTTCGATCCGAGCGCTGCGAGTACCGCGATATCGACGACATCCGCAGCCGCATACAGTGATTCACCATCGGTAACGGTGGGGTAACTGGGGACGACCGCCCCGACCTCGCCGCAGACATCGGCGGCGAGCGCCGCAAAGGTCGGCTCGCAATCCGCGATCGCCGCGCAGACCTTGATCAAAGCGGTCACATCATCGAGGGGTTGCGACGGCGCGACCGGGCCGAGGCCGGCCGCCATGATCGTGGGGACGGCGCCATCGTCGAGCACGACGGTCGCGAGCGAGATCGCCCCGTGGCTCCCGCCGAGTATGTGGATCGCAGCTGCTCCTCGGGCCAGGCGTTTGAGCACGCGCATCAGCTCGGCAGCGGGAAGGGGCGGCTTGGACTCGGCGAGCGACGCTCCCGCAGGAGCCTCGAATACCGCGGTCCGCGTGACTCGATCGAGACTGAGCGCACGCTGCACGAACGGCGTCGCGGCGCGACCGAGCAGGCGCGAACGTTCGAGTGCAGCCGTTGCCTCTTCGCTCGCATCGAATCGCTCGAGCACGACCGATCGATCGAGGACGGTGTCGACCGCGCGCGCGAGCTGCGAGACGGGCGTGGTGCCGAGTGGGGTCTCGAACTGGTAGCGCGGCCCGACCTCGTTCTCCTCTGCGATCGCCGCGATCGAATGCGGCTGCGACGCGCGACGCGGTCGTGGCCCCATTCGCGCCGTGCCTCCGAGATCGAGGGCCTCGAGCTGACGTCGCAGATCTGCGAGGGTCGGGGTGCGATCGCGGGGATTCTTGACCAGCAGCCCGGCGAGGATCGGATCCCAACCGTGTGCCACGTTCTCGGCGACCGACGATGCGGGCGGCGCCTCCTCGCCGAGGTGCTGCGCAATGAAGTCAGGCCCCAGGAACGGCAATCGCCCGGTGACAGCCTCGAACACCGTGATCCCGAGCGCATAGAGATCCGCCGCGATCGAGATCGGCGCGCCGGTGATCTGCTCGGGCGACATGTACGCGAGCGTGCCGATCAGGCCGCCGGTCTGGGTCTGCCCGAGATCGACGAGGTGTGCGACGCCGAAATCGCCGAGCTTCGCCGTGCCGCGTGCGTCGAAGAAGATGTTCGCCGGCTTCACGTCGCGATGGACGACACCGCGGTGATGGGCCGCTTCGAGGCCCCCGATGATGTCGAGCGTCAGCCGTCGGACCAGCGCGGCACCCATGCGATCGCCGGTGTTGATGCGCTGGGCCAGTGAACCACCGGGGAGGTACTCCATCGCGAGAAATCCACGCTCGACGGAGACGTCGTAGACCTCGACGAGCGACGGATGCTTGAGCGTGCTCGCCAGTCGTGCCTCGCGGACGAATCGCTCGTACGCGGCACCACCTCGCGCGCCTGACGCGAAGAACATCTTGATCGCGACCTGGCGGCCGGCAATCTCGTCGGTGGCGAGAAAGACGCGGCCCGATGCGCCCGCGCCGAGCAGTCGCTCGAGCCGATAACGGCCCGCGATTACCTCGCGGTCGCGCGCGGTCTTGCGCTCGGCCGTCTGGTCCCGCCACGCGCGCAGATACACGTCGAGGTCTGCCGGGAGCGTGTCATCGCTGGCGCGCAGCTCGAGAAGCGCATCGCGCGCACCTTCGCGTAGCCCCATCGCGGCGAGGGTTGCGATCAGGTGACGTTGGGCTTCGATCCGCAGCTCGGGGCGCTTGCGCGCATCCTGCAGCAGGCGCGCGGCCTCGGGGTATGCGCCCCGCCGCGCGAGAATTCGCCCGAGCGCGAGCTGGATCGGTGAACGCTCGGCCTCCGACGCGAGATCGAGTGCGCGCTCGAGCAGCCGGCCGGCATCGCGGTCGCGGCCCTGCGCTTCGAGCAGGCGCCCCGCGTCGAGTGGCTTGTGCGCTCGCGTGTAGTGATCGATCGCGCGGTTGAAGTCCCCGATCTCCTCGGCGAGCGGCCCGGCGTCCGCGTGCCGCCGCATCCGCCCGAGGATATCGAGCGCCGCCTTCGCACCGTCCTCGGTGGTACGCAGCGTGGCCAGCAGCTCCGCGAACGCAACGTCGTCGTGGACCTCGATCGAGTAGCGCAGTGCGCGCGGTAGGTCGTTGGCCACCCGCGCCGCCGCAAGCGCGCCCTTGAAGTCCCACAGCTTCTCGTACAGGTCCGCTGCCCGCGTGGCCTCGCCGGTCGCGAGTGCCTTCGCCGCGGCGTCGGCATGTCGCCCCGCAGCGAGCAGCTCGTCGACCGTCTGTTCCGGCGCGGGATCCGTGGTCACTGGCCGCTGACTGTAGCCGGTTCCGCGGGTTGGGCGCGTCCGGGGACGCTGTCGTCAGACCCGAAACGCAGCCGCGAGGCGATCTTGCTCTGACCGTGGCAACTTCAGCGCACGCGCTTCGTCGCGCCAGCTGCGCACCGCCTTGCGGACCTCCCCGATGATCTCGTCGGCGCGCTTCTTTGCGACACGAAACCGGTCCGCCACTTCGCGAACGAGGTCCAGATCCTGCGCGTTATCGATCTCGGAGATGTTGAGCGACAGACCCTCGCCCTCGACCGAGGGATTGATGTCGTAGGCCGGCGCGAGCGACCAGCCCTTGGCGTCGAGCAGAAAGCCGTGGTTACGCAGATGATCGTCGATGTTGGAGACGCACACGAAGAACACGATCCGTCGCCACAGCTGCTCGAGGTCGCGTGCGGGGTGTGAGCCGTTCCGGGTCAGCGCAGCGGCGATGTCCAGGTAGCTCGCGTTTGCAGTGTCACCGTCGACGCGATCGAGCAGCGTCATCGCGGACGCGAAATGAATCCGCCCTCCATCGGGTGTGCGATCGAAGCGCCGCGTCAAGAACGTGTGATGCGGACTGGCGAGCCTGAGGGCGCGTGCTTCGCTGGTCTGCACGCCTGCGCGACCGGCGAGGGTGTGGACCACTTGCTCCCAGCCGCCGACGTTTCGGTCGTCGTCGCGGCTTGGAAACTTCGCGAACCAGAGTGCCCCGTCAGGCGCGAGGATGCTCGCCTTGGGACGCGTGCCACCGAGCGAGCGACCGGGTGCGATCAGCAGGCGAAGCCAGGCGCCGTATTTCGGGTTGCGTTCGGCATCGGCGTCCTCGAGGTGCAGGCTCGCTTGTTCCAGCTCGCGTAGCGAGGTCCACGGCGGCGATGCGAGGTCGGCGTTGTCGTCAAGGTAAGGACCTCGGTCGAACCGAAACCGCAGCCCACCCATTCGATGGCCGTCGAACACTCCGAGCAGGTAGTCCAGCTCGAGCAGCGATCGCGGCAGCCGTTTGGTCTCGCGCGCGAGCTGCGCTTCGCGGCGCTGCATCAGGACGCGTCCCCACCGATCGGGCGACGAGTCCTGAAACATCGCGAACGTCTCTCGACCGGCAGCCGCAAACTGCTCGCCGCGCGTCGGTTGGAGCTGCGGATCCAGATAGGTGTCGCCGTGTGCCGCGAGCCATGCATCGTCGTACTCGAACGCGAGGAGCGGCTTGCCCCGCGCGGGCGTTGCATGAACATATCCGACGCGTTTGCCGCCGCCGAGCAGCGCCCAGTCGGCCCACACCTCGACGACCGGTCGCTCGGGTGGCTTCATCACCGACTCGTCTTGCGCGGTGTCCTGGAGGACGCGTCGCCTCTAGGGTCCGCGAGTCGCTCGAGGACTCGCTCCTCGCGGTCGTCTTTGCGGCGACTTGCCCGCACGCGCTGGGTCGCCTGCACCCGGGCGTCCGCCAGCTGGTGACCTAGCTGATCGGCACGTGCGACCTGAGCGAGATCATCGACCATGCCGAGGGTGTCCAGCACGTTCGCCAGCGCTCCAAGCGTCACGCCCGCATCGCCTCGCTCGATTGCTCGAAGTGTTGGACGCGACATCCCAGCGCGCTCCGCCACCAACTCCGCCGACAGCCGGCGGCGCGCGCGCGCCAGTCGAACGTTCTGACCCAGCTCGGCCAAGACGCGCTCGACACGCGGCAGCGGGGTGGAGGATCGGCGTCCCATGGAAACTATTATTCACATAAAACTGAGATAACGGAAAGAATAGTTTCCCTCGCGAGCGAGGCATGAATCCGTGGTAACAGCGGCGCTCCATGCACAAGCGCAGCGCCCATCGCTCCCTGCTCGTCGTCGGTTCCGTCGCGCTCGACGATATCGACGGCCCGTTTGGACTCCACAAGGATCTGCTCGGCGGCTCTGCATCGTTCATCGGCCGCGCGGCCAGCTACTTCACGCGCAACGTGTCCGTCGTTGGCGTGGTCGGCACCGACTTCGACCAGAAGCACATCGACGAGCTGACCGAGCTCGGCGTGGACTGCTCGGGCATCGAGCGCCAGGCGGGCGAGACGTTTCACTGGGTCGGCAAGTACGCACCCGACCTCGCGACGCGCGAAACGATCGACACCAGACTCGGCGTGTTCGGGACGTGGCAGCCGAAGGTCCCCGAGGGCCTTCGGGATGCGCAGCTGGTTCTGCTCGGCAACATCGATCCGGTGATCCAGCTCGACGTGCTCGAGCAGGTCCGTGCACCCGCGCTCGTCGCACTCGACACGATGAACCTGTGGATCAACATCAAGCGCGACGATCTGATGAAGACGCTCGCGAAGGTCCACACGCTGATGATCAACGACGAGGAAGCGCGCTTGCTCGCCGACGAGCACAACCTGCGCCGCGCGGCCGCGAAGATTCTGAAGATGGGCCCGCACTCGGTGATCATCAAGCGCGGCGATGCCGGCGCATTGCTGTTCCACGGCGGCGGCGCGTTTGCGGCACCGGCGATGCCGCTCGCGGACGTCAAGGATCCTACCGGCGCCGGCGACAGCTTCGCGGGCGGCTTGATGGGTTACCTGGCGTACGCAGGCGACCTGTCGCCGTCGACGATCCGCACTGCGATGATCATGGGCAGCGTGATGGGCAGCTTCGCGGTGGAGCAATTCTCGGTCGATGGCCTGCGAGGCCTGACGCCCGAGCGCATCGCGCAGCGCTTCGACGAGCTGGCGGAGCTCGTCCGGTTCGACAAGTTCTCGCTGTGAGCGAGCGCTACTGAACGTCGGCTTGGTTCGTCGCGTCGGGCTGGTCGACGTAGAACTCGTGGATCAGCTGGTCGTCGAACTGATCGGCGAACCGGCCCACGCCGGCGACCATGTTCGCGAACTCCATCGCGTCGATGCCCTTGAGCGCGCGACCCGAGTGGAGGATGACCCAGCCGTCGGGCTGGATCGCGAACGACGCCATGCCGCCCATGTACGCATTGTGCTCGAGCAGCTTCCGGTAGAACGCGGTGAGCTTGTCGTGCGGCACTTCGCGAAACAGCGGAGCGATCGCGACGATCGCGCTGCCCGACACGCCGACGATCACGAAGGCCGAGCCCCACTGGAGACGGACGAGGTTCGCCTCGACGGCCTGGGCCTTGTCAGCCAGACCACTGTCCTGCAGCAACTGCTCGAGTGAGGGCGTAGTCGACATGCGCGCCACGATACACCATCATCGTGGGTGCAATGGAGGAGGGCGGACCTCAGATGCGGAAGCGCAGCTTGTGGGCGTGGGGGTGGGCCGACCGGTTCCCAGACGAGGCCGCGCGCAAAGGCATGGTCGCGATGGTCGGTGCGCTCGTTCCCGGCGTCGCACCGGCGCTGCGCGACTTGCCGTCCAACGACCCCATCGTCGACGATCCGTCGATCCGGGTTCCGGACAGCCTGGCCGACTTCGCGACCCAGGACCCGCGCGATCGCGCCGCGCACACCCGGGGCCGTGCGTTCGTCGA
>JAYVWH010001114.1:0-4183 GCA_043786265.1 Kofleriaceae bacterium
CCGCCCTTGCCGTCCGCGTCGATGCTCGCAGGCTGAACCGTCGACCCTACGACACCGGCGCGCGATCACGCCACGTGTGGTTCACACAGCGCTTACGAACGATCTCGGGCGTCTTGCAGCATGGTCTCGAGGTGGTTGGCGATTACGCGATAGAATGCCGTCTCCTGGGGCCGGCGGGGGTGATAGCCGCCGGGCAGCGGTTTCGTCGCGGCGCCTGGGCTCTCCCGCTCCCCGGATAGCCGGGGCGGTGCGCTCGCGCGGCTCATCCGCCGACGCTACGCACGCTTGCCGAAGGGACACGAGCGCCCACGTACAGCACACTCGATCGACTACTTGAATGCGCACGATGATTCGGCGTACGCTGGCGTGGTGGCGCAGCTCCGGTGTGTGCTCATGGTCTGCGCCCTGGGTGCCTGCGGTGGCGACGGCCCGTATCCGATCAAGCCATGCGAGACCGCCGCCGAGTGCGACGATGCCAACGCATGCACGACCGACACATGCGGTGGCGACGGCCGCTGTCACTACGAGCGAGCTTCCGCCGACGATCACGACGCGTGCACGCTCGACCTGTGCGATCCGTCGACCGGCATGGTGCACCACCTCGCGGCGCCGACCGACGACCACGACGCCTGCACCACAGACTCCTGCGATCCGACCACCGGCGCGCTCGGCCACGCGGCGGTGGCGTGCGGTACCGGGCAGCACTGCGACGCGCTCCTCGGCTGCACCGGGGGCGCCACGGTGACCGAGTGCTATCCCGGTGAGCCGATCGGCGTGCTCGACGAGGCCAACGGATCCAGCGTGTCGACCGCGACGGCGATCGCCGTGACCACCGGGAGCTTCTGCACCTATCTGGATGCCGGCGGCCTGCCGGTGCCCTCGGACACGAGCGGTGGCGAGTCCGTGCTGGCATGGACGCCGAACCTCGCACTGTCGAGCGCCGTGCTCCACTGGCAGTCGACGGCCGGCCCGGGCCTCGCCCACCTGCACATGCGGGTCGGGGCCTGCAATGACGTGTCGAAGGAACTTTCCAATTGTGCTGCGGTCGAGGAGCCCAGCGTCTCGACCGGTCCGCTCGTCAAGGGCGTCCCGCTCTACCTGTTCGTTGACGAGCCCGCGGGCGGCTACGGTACCTATCACCTGGCGGTGACCGGCACGGTCGTCGACGACCAGCCGTGCGACCTCACGCGCCCCCAGTTCGCGTGCTCGCCCACCCACGTCTGCCGCGAGGCGACGCCCGGCGACAACGACGTCCGCTGCTGGACACAGCGCTGCCGCGACGGCGTCGACAACGATGGCGACGGCAAGATCGACTGGCCGTTCGAGCCCGGCTGCACGTCACCGAGCGACGACGACGAGCTGGATCCGACCCCGGCGCCCGCGTGCAGCAACGGCACCGACGACGACGTGGATAGCCGGGCTGATTACCCAGCCGACCCCGGCTGCCTGTCGGCCGCCGACACCGGGGAGGCCAACGAGTGTGCCGCCGGTGCCCCGTTCACGATCATCAGCACCGACGCGACCGTGGCCCCGTCGACGGCGGTCACCGGGTTCGACATCAACACCTGCGGCCTCCCGAATACCCCGGTTCACCTGTACGCGCTCGAGATCCCTCCCGGCGCCGGCCGCGTCACCATCGAAAACTACATCCCCTTGGGGGACACGTTGATCGCCGAAAGCGGCACGCGGTGCGACTTCGCGAACAACACGGGTTCGTGCGGCGTCAACTGGCTTTTCCTCGCCGATCTGACGCCAGGCTGGCACACGATCGGCGTGAAAGCCTTCTACGGCGGCGAGGTGCCCAGCAGCGGGGTGTACACCCAAGGCACCCTGGTGGACGGAGCCGGCTGCGAACCGAGCTCGACGCTCTGGCACTGCGAGAGCTTATCCCTATGTGATTCGAGCCACGTCTGCCGGAAGCCGGCGTGTTCCGACGGCATGGATAACGACGGCGACGGCAAGATCGATCTCGCCGATCCGGGCTGTCTCGATATTATCGATGACGACGAGACCGACCCGGCCAGCCCTCCTCAGTGCGCGAACGGGATCGACGACGACGGCAACGGGCTCACGGATTACCCTCAGGACCCCGGGTGCGTGAGCGCCGGCGACCCCCAAGAAGCGACCGACGTTTGCTACCTCGGTCCGGCGACCTCCTCCCCGTGGATCACGCATAGCGGCGGGCAGTTTCAGGGCGACTTCACCAACGTGGGCGTCCCGCTGCTGATGTGTGGCGCCGTGGGCCCCGAGCAAACATTCCGATTCCGCATGCCGGGCCGCGGCACGATCTCGGTCAGCGCGTGCGGCACGACGAACTTTAAGCCGGCAGTGTACGAGATGGACTGCAAGCTGGGCTCGTTGTACTGCGGCTCGGGGTGCGGGGGCGCCGACGTGACGTTCCCGCTGGAACGCGAGGTCGAGGCCGAGATATTCATCGACTCGACCGACGGCAATACCGGCACGTTCACCGTGACGATCACCGGCACCATCGATCCTGGCGAGCCGTGCGACCCGGCGCAGGTCATGCCCGGGTTCCTGCAGTGCAGCAGCGGCCAGACGTGCCAGGTCGACGCGCCTGTCGGATACCGCTGCAAGTAGCGGCTACGCTGGCGAGCCTCCGTCGGCGAGTTGCACGTTCTCAACGTCGCACACCCCGTGTGCTGTGCTGTTCGTACGCGGGGTGATGACGTCGTAGTCGCCGACGACCCCGGCCGCCAGCGTCGGCTGGAATGGGCTGTGCTCATGAAGCGTGCGTACGCGGTGGAGGTGCTGACCTGCCCTCGGTGCCAGGGACCGATGCGGCTTGTATCGGTGGTAAAGGACGAGCGCGTCGCGCCGTCTCGTCAGTTGATCCGCTTGAGCTGGATCACGTCGCCCACGAAAGCCTGGGGCACGACCGTCACGGTCGATGTTCCCGCCGCGATCGTGCCGACGATGCGCGCGTTGTCGGCGAGCCGCCGGCCCGCGAACGTGATCTCTCCAGCCGCGGCGACGGACGTCTTGCTGATCGAGTATTCACCGGGTGCGAGGACGGTCGTGTACGAATCGCCCGCGGGGAGCCAGCGCACCAGCATGCTGTTCCCGGTCGGATCGAGACCGACGATCACGAGGCCGGAATTGAAGGCATGCAGCTTCTCGATCGTGGCGATCGTGGTCGCCGTGTGCCGCACCGGTGTCCCGCCGTTCACGAGCTCGACGAAGTAATTCCAAGCGCCCGCACCAGAGCCACCCTTGATGCGCGCCTGGTAGATGATGCCGCCCGACTTCACCAGGCTCGCGTTCTCGCTAAGAAGGGTTGCGAGCCCCACGATGCCAGCGCTGTCGTCGAAGATCACGCTGTCGTCGTACGTCGCTCCATTGAACGTCAGCTTGTGCAGGTAGCAGCCGGCGCCACCACCCGGAATGTTGACCACGTAATAGAAGTTGGCCGCGTCGCCGCCGATCCCGCTCGTGTAGCTACCGGTCGCATCGCCCTGATTCGAGAATCCACCGCTGCGGCGATAGATCCGCGCCAGCCCGTTCCCCATCATCTGCGGGCGCAGGGTCGCCAGGACATCTCCTCGCGAGCTCATCGCGAACAACGCGGCGCTGCCGTCCGTGTCGGCGTCGATGAGCGTCGACTGGGCCGCGCCCGAGCCCGACGCAAAGTCGAGCACGTACAAGCTCTCGCGCGACAGCACCGCGATGTACTGCCCGGTCGCATCCGAATCGACCTTGGGCAAGTACGCCTCTGGCCCGTTGGGCGCCAGGACCGGGATGCAGAACAGCGCCGAATCGGACTTGCGCGCCGCCACCATGCCGCAAGAGTTGCCCTGGTACTCGACGTAATTGAAGCCGAGCAGCACGAAGTTCCCTGTATCGAAGACCGCGGTCGGCCCTTCGTTCATCGAGCTCGAGCTCGAGCTGGCCTCGCCGTCACCGTCGATCGTGGTCACGACGGTCACCGTCGTGAGCGAACCGTCTGCGTTCAGCGTGAACAGCTGGTCGATCGTCGGATCCGCGACGCCGGCTCCGCGTGCCGGGTTCGGGTTCGCGACCGGGGCGATCACGAAGCCTTTCACCGTCGCCAGATCGATACCAAGGTTCGCCTTCAACTGCGGTGGTCCGCCTCCTCCCGCGGGCGGCTCCGAGCCACCACAGGCAACGAACGCTAGCGCTCCTGCCACCCCGATAATCCTGATCC
>JAYVWH010001115.1:0-3729 GCA_043786265.1 Kofleriaceae bacterium
CTCCCCGAGCGAGAGGGTGCACCGCTGCATCTGATGAGACGCCACCGGGGCGTACCGTTGCACCCGATCGGTCGGGGATCGAGGACGTGCACGAGCACGGGCACGAGTACGGGTACGAGGACGTGCACGAGCACGGGCACGAGTACGGATACGAGGACGAGGACGAGGACGAGGACGAAGTCGGAACGGGTCGTCAAGCCCTAGCCGACGTCGCTCCCTCCGACCAACCCTCGCTCCTTCGGCTGCCGTTTTGCCGTTCGGTCAGCTCTTCTTGCGGCCGAACAGACCGCGCTTCTCTTTCACGCCGTCTTCACCGAGGTCGGTCGCGAGCTCGCGCAGCAGCTCCTCCTGACGCGACGACAGCTTCTTCGGAATCTCGACTTTGAACTGCACCACGTGATCGCCGCGACCGTGCTCGCCAACGTGCGGGATGCCCTGGCCGCGGCGCACGATGACATCGCCCGGCTGCGTGCCGGGCTTGAGCTCGATGTTCGAGGTGCCGTTGCAGCTGTCCTCGAGCGTATAGATCTCGACCTCGCCACCGAGCGCCGCTTTGACGAAGCTGACCGGCACCTCGGTGAGGATGTCATCGCCATCGCGGCGGAAGCGCTCGTCACCCTGCACGTGCAGCACGACATAGAGATGACCGGTGTTTCCACCGGGCGCCGACTCACCCTTGCCGGCGAGGCGCAGAGTCTGTCCATCGTCGACACCAGGCGGAACGGTGACCGACAGCGTTGCAGTCTCGGGCTTCGCGCCACGACCGCGGCAGTCCTCGCACGGTTCCTTGATCGTTTTGCCCTGACCACGGCAGTGCGGGCAGGTCGACTGCACCATGAAGAAGCCCTGCGAGTGCACGACCTGGCCCTTGCCCTGACACGTCTTGCAGATCTCTGGCTTGGAGCCAGGCGCTGCACCGGTCGCGTTGCAAGTTCCGCATGCGATCGCACGCGTGACCTTCACGTCCTTGGTGACGCCCCACACGGCCTCGGGAAACGACAGCTCGAGATCGACGCGCAGATCGGCGCCACGCGCCTGGCGCTTCTGACCACCGCGACCACCACCGAAGAAATCGCCGAACAGATCACCGAACGCGGAGAAGATGTCTTCGACGTTGGAGAAGCCCGGACCACCACCGCCGCCGCGGCTGATGCCGTCGAAGCCGTAGCGGTCGTACATCGCGCGCTTGTCGTCGTCCGACAGGATCTGATACGCGTTCGCGGCTTCCTTGAACTTGTCCTCAGCCGACTTGTCGTCGGGACACTTGTCCGGGTGAAACTGCTGAGCGAGGCGGCGGTACGCCTTTTTCAGATCGGCTTGGCTGGCGCCACGCTCGACCCCGAGTACTTCATATAGTTCACGCATGACCGAGGAGAATCAACGCCTTGGGTAATGCGGGACCGACGAGGTGTCAAGGTATGCTGACAGCATGGTTGGCGCCCCGTGAAGAAAGGGGGCTGGATCTCACGGGCTTGCGAGTTCCTCCCCGAACGGACCTGGCCACGTAGTGCGCGTGTACGCGTACGCGTGACGGCTCCTACCTGATCGCAGAGGTGCGAACGAAGTCGATCTCACGCATGGTGCGATCCCATTGCGCGTGAGATCGATCCTCGCGCACTGACTGTATGACCTCAAACAGCCTCGCAATCGGTGCGTAGCAAGCTGCGCAGCCGCACCGCGTCAACCGATCGGAAGATCCTTGATGGTGTCTGCCTTGTGATCGACGCGCTGCGTGCGGTACGACAGCGACATGGGCATCAAGAAAGTCGACACCATCTGGATGGACGGTCGACTTGTCCCCTGGGACAACGCCTCGGAGCACTTGCTCGCGCACACGATGCACTACGGCGTCGGAGCGTTCGAGGGCATTCGCGCCTATCAACGCTCGGATGGTCGCTCGCACATCTTCCGTCTGCGCGAGCACATCGAGCGCCTGCTCGACTCGTGCGTGATCTGCACGATGGATTGCCCGTTCACGCGCGAGCAGCTGATGGCCGCGTGTGCGGAGGTCGTGCGCTCGAACAAGATGGCATCCTGCTACCTGCGCCCGCTCGTCTATCTCGGTTACGGCGCTCTCGGTCTCGGCTCGCTCGAGCCGCCGGTCAAGACAATGGTCGCCTGCTACGAGTGGGGCAGCTACCTCGGCGACGAGGGCCTCAAGAAGGGGATCAAGTGCATGATCTCCGGCTTCACCCGTGCCAACGGCAATGCGGTGATGAACAAGGGCAAGATCTGCGGCCAGTACGTCACGAGCGTCCTCGCCAAGCGCATGGCGATCAAGAGCGGCTTCGAAGAGGCGCTCATGCTCGACCCGCAGGGCTACGTGGCCGAGGGCACCGGCGAGAACATCTTTGTCGTCAAGAACGGTGTCGTCCGCACGCCGCCAACGTCCGCTGCGATCCTGTCGGGCATCACGCGCGACACCGTGATCACGCTGATGCGCGAGCAGGGCGTCGAAGTCCGCGAGGAGGCCGTCGCTCGGGACGAGCTCTACACCGCCGAGGAAGTGTTCCTCACGGGCACTGCCGCCGAGATCACCCCGGTCCGCGATATCGATCACCGCAAGATCGGCCGCGGCGAAGCGGGCCCGATCACGCGTGCCGTCCAGGAGTCGTTCTTCTCGATCGTCAAAGGCAACGATTCGAAGCACGACCACTGGCTGACGTTCATCTAAGTGTAGGTGAAAGTCCGCCACGTACCCTGCTGAGTCTTCGCGTCGGAGGCTGCGGGCGTAGCTGCTACAATTGGCGGGCAGTGAGCGAGGTCAATCCAGGCGACATCCTGCTCGGTAAGTACCGGGTGGAAGAGGTCATCGGCATCGGCGGCATGGGCCGCGTGATTCGCGCCTCGCACCTCTATCTGCAGCAGCCCGTCGCGATCAAGGTCCTGCTGCCGCAGCACGCAGAGAGCCAGTCGACCGTCGCCCGCTTCCTTCGCGAAGCTCAGGCAACGGTCCGCTTGCGCAGCGAGCACACCGCTCGCGTGATGGACGTCGGCACCATGCACGACGGCGCGCCGTTCATGGTGATGGAGTACCTGGAAGGTCACGACCTCAACCAGATCCTTCGCCATCACGGACCGCAGTTGCCGGGGGCCGTTGTCGATCTGATGCTGCAGGCGTGCGAAGGGTTGGCCGAAGCGCACGCGCTCGGCATCGTCCATCGCGACATCAAGCCGTCGAACTTCTTCATCACGCGCCGCCCCGACGGCTCGAACCTCCTCAAGATTCTCGACTTCGGTATCTCCAAGACGCCGGCAGAGGTCAGCGAGCTAACCGGCACGCAGACGGTGATCGGTACGCCGACGTACATGCCGCCCGAGCAGATGGTGTCTGCACGTTCGACCGATCCGCGCAGCGACATCTGGTCGATGGGCGTCGTGATGTATCAGCTCCTCGCAGGCCGCCCGCCGTTCGAGGCCGAGACCTACGCACAGCTCGTGATCATGGTCGGCACTCAGAAGCCGTCACCGTTGCATGTCCAGCTGCCCCCGGGCATGCAAGAGATCGTGCTGCGCTGCCTCGAGAAAGATCCGAAGGATCGGATCCAGAACGTCGGCGAGCTCGCGCGCATCCTCGCGCCCTACGCCTCCGATCCGCACAGTGCACAACAATCCGCGGAGCGTGCGTCGCGCATCCTCGCCGGTGGCGCCCGCAACTCGCACGGAGGCTACCCGGTCGCCGGCGCCGCGGGCGGTCTGAACCTCACGCCCCCTGCCCTGACGCCGAAG
>JAYVWH010001116.1:0-9544 GCA_043786265.1 Kofleriaceae bacterium
GGCGGTTTGCTTTCTGTTGCACTGTCCTGCGAGTTACCTCGACTGGCCGTTAACCAGCACCCTGCCCTATGAAGCTCGGACTTTCCTCCCGCGACGGACACGTTGCCGCGCCGTCGCCAGCGGTCACCTCTCGCTCTCCGGCGAGTGAGCGGGCAGAACCTATCACAAACTAACGTCGCGCCGGTTTCTGTCCGGGCTTCGCGGGCTTGGGAGCCGTCTTGCCCTTGCCAGGGCCGGGCAATGCCGACTTGCTCGCCTTCTTGTCGGGCCCCATCGTCGCGACCTCGCGGCCCCAGATGCGGCCGTCCTTCGCGGCAGCGATGAAGGCATCGACCGTGTTTGCAGTGACGTCGATGACGCCGCCATCGCGCTTTACACCCGCGGCATCGAGCAGCGGTTGTGCTCCACCGACCACGCCGATCACCTTGCAGTGCGCGAACGCATCGGCGACCCACTGCTTGGCCGCGATATCGAGAAGCAGCGTCGGGATCGCGGCGGAACCCGGCGCGACGACGACGGCATCGAAGATCACGCTCGGTCCACCGCTGATCATGTGGTCGGCGGCGACCTTGGTTCCGTCGCCCGCCAATGTCGACCCGACCTTGGGGGCACACAGCTCGAACATCGCGCCTTCCGCGGTGACTGCGCTCCGCAGTCGCTCCACGAGCCCGCGATCAAAGCCATCACCGATCATCACACCGACCTTGCGGCCCACGAGCGTCGGCTTGTGCTTGGCGAGAATCGACAGCGCGGGCGAAGGATCGAGCTCGATCGGCCGCCGCGCCGGCGTGAGCAGATCGGCCTGGCCTTGCATCCCCAGGCCATCGGCGACACGCATCCCGAGCTCGGGCTCGATGAGGTTGAGATGGCCGAGCATGCGTGTGCGAATCGCGATCGTGTCGACCTTCGCTAGCTCGAATGTGAACGCGTTGACGATGTGACGCTGCTCCGGCTCGGTCATCGAGATGAAGAACTGCCGCGCTTGGCTGTAGTGATCGGCGAACGTCTCCGAACGCGCGCGGACTTTCGCCGCCTCGCCGAAGCCCGTCGGCGGTGCGAATTCGGTGTTCGTCACGAAACCCGCAGGCGTCTCGCGCGGGAACCCTGGCGCGAGCGAGTTTGGCTCGTAGTTGACGCGGCCGCGGTTGATCTCCTGCCGCATGTGGCCGTCGCGCTGAAAGTTGCGCATCGGACAGCGCGGCCGGTTGATCGGAATCTCGTGGAAGTTCGGCCCACCGAGCCGCTTGAGCTGGGTGTCGATGTACGAGAACAGCCGGCCCTGCAGCAGGGGATCGTCGGTGAAGTCGATGCCGGGCACGACATGTCCTGGATGGAACGCGGCCTGCTCGGTCTCGGCGAAGAAGTTATCCGGCCACCGATCGAGGACCATCTTGCCGATCGGCGTGAGGGGAATGAGCTCTTCAGGGATGAGCTTCGTCGCGTCGAGGATGTCGAACGGGAACTCTGCGAGGTCGTCCTCGGTGAATGCCTGGACCGAGAGCTCCCACTCCGGGAACGCACCCGCCTGGATCGCCATGAACAGATCGCGACGATGGAAGTCCTGATCCGCGCCGTTGATCTTCACCGCCTCGTCCCACACGACCGACTGCGCGCCGAGCAATGGCCGCCAGTGCCACTTCACGAACGTCGCCTTGCCTTGCGCATTGACGAGCTTGAACGTGTGAACGCCGAAACCCTCGATCATGCGATACGAGCGCGGAAGGGTCCGATCCGACATCGCCCACATCAGCATGTGCATCGACTCGGGCATCAGCGACACGAAGTCCCAGAACGTGTCGTGCGCCGTCGCGTTTTGCGGGAACCCGCGATCGGGCTCCATCTTCACCGCGTGCACGAGGTCGGGAAACTTCAACGCGTCCTGGATGAAGAACACCGGGATGTTGTTGCCGACGAGGTCGAAGTTGCCTTCTTGCGTGTAGAACTTCACCGCGAATCCGCGGACGTCACGTGGCAGATCGACCGAGCCGGCGCCGCCGGCCACTGTCGAGAACCGTACGAACACCGGCGTCTTCTCCTCCGGGTTCTGCAGGAACGCAGCGCGGGTCAGCGACGACAGCGATTTGTATGGCTGAAAGTATCCGTGTGCCGCCGAGCCGCGCGCATGGACGACGCGCTCGGGGATCCGCTCGTGATCGAAGTGGGTGGTCTTCTCGCGAAAGTGATGATCCTCGAGCAGCGTCGGGCCGCGGGCACCGAACCTGAGCGAGTTCTGGTCATCGCTGACGGGCGTGCCCCCGTTGGTGGTCAGGACTTCATTCGTCGCGAGCTGATGCGTCTCGCCGCCCTCACCAGCGTTCATGCCGAGGCCATCGCCCTTCGCCTTGCCCTTGCCCTTGGCCCCACGGTCAGGCGGCGCCTCCTTGGACTGACTGTCACTGCGGCCGTTACCCGGGCGCAGCATCGACGCGACCTTTGCAGCGGCCCGCGCGATGAACCCGCCTCCCACCGAGCCATGCTCGTTGTCGCCGCCGCCAAACTCGCTTCCTTCCTTCGCGACGCTGTTCGAGGTCGGACCATCGGGGCCCTGCTCCGGCTTGGGGTTGGGCTTGGGCGGCTTCGGCGGCGGCTTCGGCGGTGAAGCCACGGTCGCCGTGGCCTTCACTCCGGGCGTTACGACATCGGGGAGCTTCCGGTTGCCATCAGCCTTGGCCGGCTTGCGGCTCTTGTCGAACTGCTCCTGCTCGAAGTCGCCGATCCCCATCTGAGCGCCGGGCTTCTTCGCGCTGCCCGGCTTGGGTGGCGACGACGCGTTTGGCTTGGATTGCGGACGGGACTTCGAGCTCGATTGCTTGCGGGCCATATGGTGTGGCGCCACAGAGCAATCACCGTACCCACCGCGCACACGCGCGCAGCGCTTGTACTGCGGTGTCGGCGCTTATCATTTCGAGCGAATCTGTCGCTGCGGTGCGGAGTCGCTCAGTATGGCTGGCCCGAGGGTGAGCCGCATTTCCGTGGTCGATCCGGGTAGTCCGTTCTGCGGCTCCGTCAGCCACGATCCAGCTGCGCCTCAGTTACTCGAACGCCCCGTCGATTCGTTCGACGAGGGCGTCCAGCGACTATCGCGTGCGTTCGCACCCTGGCGAAGTCAGGCGGCCTGAGCCGGTAGCGCCGCAACGGTCGCGGTGTTGTACACGCCGCGCTTGAGGTTCTTGCGGATCGTCATTGCTTCGCTGATCACCTTCCACATGTCCTTGAGAGGATTGACGCGCGAGCGGCCGTCGTCCTTCCACTCGACGCCGACCTCGGCGATCGCATAACCGCGGCGGCGTGCGAGCGCGAGGATCTCGAGGTCGAACGCCCAACCATCGATGCGGCCGTACCGGAACAAGTCGCGCGCTGCCTCGGCGGTGAACGCCTTGAAGCCACACTGCGTGTCACGCACGCCCGGAACGAGCGACTTCTGGATCACGCGGTTGCAGAGCCGGCTCCACAGCACGCGATAGATCGGCTGCTTGACGTCAGTCTTCGCACCCTCGGCGTAACGCGAACCGATCGCGATCTCCGCCTCGCAGTTGATGATCGGCGCGAGCAGCTTGGGCAGCTCCTCGGCCGGCATCGAGCCGTCCGCATCGCACATCACGCGGATCTGACCGCGCGCCTGCAGCATGCCCATGCGAACGGCGGCGCCCTTGCCGCGGTTCGGGAACTGACGCACGAGGCGCAGGCCCGGGATGGTCGACATGTGCGCGGTGACGACGTCGCAGGTCTTGTCCTTCGAGCCGTCATCGACGACGACGATCTCGTAGCGGAGCGGCTGCGTGCGCAGGAATGCATCGAGCTTCGTCAACGTCGGCGGGAGGCGGAGCTCCTCGTTGTAGGCGGGGACGACGATCGAGAGGTCAACAAACGGATGGATCGAGCTCATACGGTTCTCCTGCTTACGAGAGGGACATCCACGGAGCGATCGCCGTCTCGCGACGGCGGGCAAACACGAGGCGGCGCTGCGCGGGATACGTCCACGCAACGAAGATGAGTGCCGAACAGATGATCTTGGCGACGACGAGGGGCACGTGCAGCTTCACGTTGAACAGCTGCATCGCCATCGCCATCAGCAGCGCGGTCGCCACGGCAACGCCGCCGAAGCGGCCGAGCTGCTCGAGCGTGATCGGCGTGCGATCACGAAACGCGATGTGCTTGTTCAGCAAGAAGCCCACCGCAGCGCCTGCCGCTGCACTCATGAAGGCTGCAGCCGCCACCGGCATGCCGTGCTTGACCAGAAGGACAAGCGCGCTCATGTCGACGACGGTGGCGGCGACGCCACCGAGACCCGCAGTTGCTACCTGACGCAGTTGCATGACGAGCCAGGCAATGAGCACCCGATGTGCCATTCGCGGGCGGTGCGGCAAGTTCGTGAAACTCCTGGGCGTCACCCCCGCAAGGTGGTGAAAAGCTATCGAATGCCGGTGACTCGGCGGCAGAGGCTGACGACGCGTGAACTACGCGTGATCTCCCCGCAGATCAGGGAATCTGGGGATGCTCGGAATCGTCGTCGCCGGGTTCGTCCGCAGCCGGCTCGACCGGCGGTGCCACGCACGCCGGCATACGGCGCGGGACCGCCAGTGCATCTGCACCGGGGATCGTGAGCGGCGGTTGCTCGCCCGCGAGAGTGTGGATCGCCACGCCTTGATCATCCGCGATCGCAAGCGTGCGATCCGCGACCCACTCGATTGCCATACCGTTCTTGCTCGCGCGTGCCAGCTCGCGTGCGCTCCCGGTCGCTGCATCGGCAACGTAGACCGCCGACGTCGGCTCGCCTGGTTTACAGACTTCCGTCAGCTGCGCGACGAACGCGACCTGCGAGCGATCGGGTGACCACGCGAGTGTCGTGGTGTCGATCATGCCCGGGCTCGGCACGGTGACGACGCGCTTGCTGGTGCCGAGACGCAAGGCACTCGCGAGTCCGTGGTCGTCGCGATCGGCAGTCGCGTACGGCAGTGTCACGCGCGCCAGCTCCGACGTGCGTCCTCGAACATCGAGCCGCGCGGTGCCATCGAGTGAAGCGGGGTAGCCCGGCGCACGCAGTTTCGGATCGATTGCACGCAGCGCGAGCGCATCCGCGCTGTCGTCGAGCGCAAGCCAGACCTTCGCATAAACGATGAAGCCGGGCAGCTTCGTGTTGTACGCGACGCTGAGCTTGTCGACGGGCGACGGCACGTACGCGATTCGCTTGGAGTGAGCAGAGGCGAGATCAATCATCCCAACGCCGACCTTGCTCTCGCCCTTGTAGCGCTCACGCGTGATGTAGAGGAGGGTGCCCGGCCGACGAAACGTCGCGACCACGGCGCCGCCTGTGCGCGTCAGCCGATGAAAGCGCGGCGACTCGCGATCCCACGCGTAGAGATCGCCGCGTGCGCCGATCACGATCGAGCGCGCGAGGATCGTCGCGAGCTGCGTACGCGCTGCGGTCACTCGGGCCTGCCACGCGACACCGAGCGGTGAAGCAAGAAAGCCTTGCAGCGAAGGTTGTGCGAGAGCTGCTGAGCCCCACTTAACGAAGTCGCCCGCGACCGCGGTCGTGAGCGGCCCGATGATCGCGACAGGTGCCGAATCGGTCTTTGCGAGCGCGACCGCCAGTAGGTATGCGGCGTCGAGATGCGCAGGATCTGCGGCGAGCGCCTCGCGACAGGCCGCCACGACATCGGTCCAGGCACCGCGTGCCTCACCTGCCCGGGCGCGCTTGAAGGCCGGTTGGCCCGCTCCCTTGCGGTAGCCGAACGCGTCGACCGCCGGCATCCCGAGCACCAGCGGCGCCACGGTCGGGGCCTCGACAGGCGCGCCCGCGAGGGCCTTGGCGCCCCCATCCTCGCCCGCCGAGGTGGCGGTCGTCCCTGCGCCCCGCCCGCAGGCCGCCACGACCACGAGCAGGAGGCCCAGACGCATGCCCCACGAACACTACCGCAAACCCTGCGAATTACTGCGAACATGGCCCATTGCCGTACTCCCGCGGTCCTGTTATGAACCGCCGCCGTCGTGTACCGCAGTTGTCTCCTAGCCTCGGCTGCCCTCGCGGGCTGCAAGGACTCCTCCCAAGCGCCCAAGCCCGTGCCGACCGCGCTTGCGGACGTGCAGGTCCTCGATGCGAACGGTGCGCTCGTGGCCGAGCTCAAACAGACCAGGCCGTGCCGCGCTGCGATCGGACCGCAGGAGCTGATCGTCGGTGGACCGCCGCTCGTGTCGACGCTCGGCTCGACGACGTGGGCCGGTGTCGATGACGTCAACGGCACGACACTCACCCGCAACGACGAGCGCATCGCGCGCGTGTTCCCTGTCGGTGATGCGACCAGCGGCGCCGTGTTCGACCTCCACGGCATCGCCCAAGCGCGCGTCACGGTCACCGGTCAGGTCGCGACCGTCGAGAGCTCGGCGAGCGTGCCGATCCGGCGCCTGACCAGGGCCGCCGGCAAGATCACTTCAGATAACCCTGTACTCACGATCACGGGCACCGACGATCTCATCCTCGCGGCGCTGTTGTCTGCACCGGAGCTGTTGCCGGAGGTCCGCATGCTTGCGGGCTGCCAGCGAGTGCTCCTGAAGAAGGATTCGAAATGAGCACCGCGCCCGCCATCCGTAACGTTGCGATCATCGCCCACGTCGACCACGGCAAGACCACTCTCGTCGACGGCCTCCTCAAGCAAGCCGGCACGTTCCGCAGCGGCGAAGTCGTCGCCGAGCGCGCAATGGACTCGAACGATCTCGAGCGCGAGCGCGGCATCACGATCCTCAGCAAGTGCACCGCCGTCACTTGGAAGGGCGTGCGCATCAATATCGTCGACACGCCGGGCCACGCCGACTTCGGTGGCGAGGTCGAGCGAGTGCTCGGCATGGTCGATTGCGTGCTTCTGCTCGTCGATGCCTACGAGGGCGCGATGCCGCAGACGCGGTTCGTCACCCAGAAGGCGTTCGAGATGGGCCTGCGCCCGATCGTCGTCGTCAACAAGATCGATCGTCCCGGTGTCGACCCGCACGAGGTCATGGACCAGGTGTTCGAGCTCTTCGTCTCGCTCGGTGCGACCGACGAGCAGCTCGACTTCCCGGTCATCTACGCCTCGGGCCGCCAGGGCTACGCGATCCGCGAGCTCGGCGACACGCCGGGTGACCTGTCCCCCATCCTCGATCTCATCATCGAGAAGGTCCCGCCCCCGTTCGTCGATCCGGCCGCGTCCCTGCAGATGCAGGTCGCCACGCTCGATTACGACGACTACCTCGGCTACATGGCGATCGGCCGCGTCCGTGGCGGTTCGTGCAAGGTCGGCGATCGCGTCCTCGTCGTCCACCGCGACGGCAAGAAGGAAGAGTTCCGCGTCCAGAAGGTCCTCGGCTTCCAGGGCCTCAAGCGTTTCGAGCTCGCCGCCGCCGAGGCCGGCAACATCTGCGCGATCACGGGCATGAGCGAGCTCAACGTCGGCGAGACGATCACCTCGATCGCCGACCCGCGCGTCCTGCCGCTCCTCAAGGTCGACGCGCCGACAATCACGATGAACTTCCGCGTGAACGATTCGCCGTTCGCCGGCAAGGAAGGCAAGTTCGTCACGTCGCGCAACCTGCGCGAGCGTCTGGAGCGCGAGATCAAGTCCAACGTGGCCCTTCGTGTCGAAGAGACCGAGGACGCCGGCGTGTTCAAGGTCTCGGGCCGCGGCGAGCTCCACCTGACCGTCCTCATCGAGATGATGCGCCGCGAAGGCTACGAGCTGTGCGTCAGCCAGCCGCAGGTCATCCTCGGCGTCGACGACAAGGGCAAGACCACCGAACCCTACGAGGACGCGGTCATCGACCTCGACGAGGCCTACGCCGGCCCGGTCGTCGCCGAGCTCAACCGTCGCGGCGGCATCATGCGCGAGATGCGCCCGTCGGCCCCGGGCCGCACCCGCCTCGAGTACCGCATCCCGGCGCGCGGCCTCATTGGCTACCGCAGCCAGTTCATGACCGACACCCGCGGTACCGGCGTCCTCTACACCCAGTTCGCCGAGTACGGCCCGCAGGCCAGCGACTTCCGCACGCGCCAGAACGGCGTGCTGATCTCGTCGGAAGACGGGGTGTCGAACGCTTACGGCCTGTTCTATCTGCAGGAGCGCGGGCAGATGTTCATCGGCGCGAGCATCAAGAACTACTCGGGCATGATCATCGGCATCCACGCCCGCGACAACGACCTCGTCGTCAACTGCAACAAGGTCAAGAAGCTGACCAACATTCGCACCACGGCCGCCGACGAGAAGCTCGTCCTCGCGCCGCCGCGCCAGCTGACGCTCGAGTACGCGCTCGAGTTCATCAACGACGACGAGCTCGTCGAGGTCACGCCGGAGTCGATTCGCCTGCGCAAGTTCGTGCTCGATCACAACGTTCGCAAGCGGTTCGAGAAGAAGCCCAGCGAGACGGCCTGATCGTCATCGGTGCGTAATCATCACTGCTGCAGGCAGAACAGCTGCTGCGTCGCAGCGCAGCTCATGGTGACGACGGCAAACGACGGCACTCCGATCTGCGAGTAGTCGCAAATCGTGCCCGTAAACTGATTGGTGCTTCTCGACCAGCTCCGGCACGTGGTCGGGTCAGACCCATTTACGTTGGGCAGCAGCGCGCCCGTCCAGAAGTAGAAACCGGGCGTTCCAAACGTGCCATCGGCATGGACGTTCAGCGCAGCGAGCGTATTCCCGGCCGCGAGTGCGTCAGGGGAAGCGGCTATCGCGACGCCGTCCACCCGATACCAGGTCGCAGCGCTCGTGTTGAACCTCGAGATCGCGCTCGCGCCACCGCTTGCCAGTAGTGCTCGAAAGCTCCCCTGCAATGCCGCTGCGGTCGCGGCGCTCTGGCAGGCAGAGTCAGCGTCGGCGACCGTTGCCATCGGCGTGAAGCCCGGCCCCAGAAACGCCAGCCGGCCGGGCGGCGGCGGTCTGTCCGCCGATTCCGAACACGCTCGACGCAAAGAACGGTGCGCGTGCTGCGTTGCGCAGAGCGCCTCGCGTCGCCTGCTGGACTTGTGGACGGCCAACATCTCTTCATCTTTGTCATCGGCCGTCCACAGGGTCCACAGGCGCCGAGGTCGTCGCTGGCGCGCCGCCGGAGGATAAATGGGGGGAAGGGCAGAGGTTGCTCGCGCGAGCGGCCGCCGAGAGGACGCGGCGAGATCCGGATTCGGCGCCGCGCGAGATCGCGTGGCAGCTGCGGACTTGTGGACGGCCAACATCTCGTCACCTTCGTCATCGGCCGTCCACAGGTCCACAGGTCCACAGGTCCACTGCGGATCCCGCGCGTCCATCGCGACAGCTCGCGCAAGCACTCTCCCCACTCTTCCCCGAAGATCAATCTTCGACGGCGCCAGCGACGACTTCGGCGCCTTTGCTCGGCGAGTGCCGCTCCACTGGTGCCGCTCCACTGGCCCAATCCCCACGTGGGTTTTATTGCGTCCACCGGTCGCTGAACGCACGCCTGGATTGGGAGCCGAGCCGAGCCGAGCCGAGCCGAGCCGAGCCGAGCCGAGCCGAGCCGAGCCGAGCCGAGCCGAGCCGAGCCGAGCCGAGCCGAGCCGAGC
>JAYVWH010001117.1:0-2764 GCA_043786265.1 Kofleriaceae bacterium
CGCGCACCCACAGCAAGCTGGTGCTCGCTGCCGTCGGTGCGGTCCAGGTGATCCCGGTCGTGCTGCTGTTCGTTCCCGTCGGTGCGCTGGTCGACCGCAGCGATCGCCGCACGTTGACGACGTTTGCCGCGCTCGGCGCGGGGCTCGTCGGCATCGCTCTCGCGATCGCTTCGGCCCTCGACGCGCCGATCGCTGTCTATCTGTCGCTCCTGCTCGGCTACGGCTGTCTCACCGCGATTCATGCGCCTTCTAGCGTTTCGCTGATCCCGCTGATCATCCCGCGCGAGGATCTGGTCCGCACGAATCGCATCAGCTCCAGCCTTCAAGAGCTCGCGTCGATCAGTGGGCCCGCACTGGCGGGCCTCGCGCTGACGCTCGTCGTGCCAAGTGCTGTCTATGCGTTTGTCGCCCTCACCGGCATCGCGTCGGCGACGCTCTACCGCTCGCTGCCCAAGCCGCGGGTCGTCGCGGAGGCCGCCGCAGGGGCCGCGCGTCGCGACTGGCGCACCGGGATGCGCTTCATCTTTCGCTCGCGCCTGCTGCTGTCGGCGCTCACGCTCGACATGTTCGCGGTGCTGTTTGCGGGCGTCACCGCGCTCCTACCTGCGGTGGCCACCGACGTGCTTCACGTCGACGCGCTCGGTTACGGCATCCTGCGCGCCTCGCAATCGGCGGGCGCGGTGATGATGGCGGTCCTCGCCGGCCGTCTGCCCGCGTGGCGACGCCCGGGCCGCGTGCTGCTGATCGTCGTCACACTGTTCGGCGCAGCGACCGTGGGCTTTGGCCTGTCGACCTCTTTCCCACTCAGTGTCGTGCTGCTGTTTGCCTGCGGCGCGCTCGACAACATCAGCGTCGTCATCCGCCTCACGCTCGAGCAGATGATCGTGCCCGACGCGATTCGCGGCCGAGTGGCTGCCGTTCACTTCGTGTTCATCGGCATGAGCAACGAGCTCGGCGCGGCCGAGAGTGGCCTCGCTGCGGGCCTGGTCGGCACCGTGCCGGCAATCGTCGCGGGCGGCGCCATCGCCATCCTTGTCGTCGCGATCGTCGCGGCAAGGTTTCCGCAGCTCACGCGAATGCCTCCGCTCGCAGAGCTGCAGCCCGAAGCCGAATAGAAACTAAAAGTGGCCGCTGAACGATGCGGCGATGCCGCCGTTCGTCGGCTGGACTTCCATCGCCGGTAGCACCCGTTTGGGTCGGTTGATGATCGCCCACACGACGCCCCCGATGGTGATCGCACCGCCGGTGATCATCATCGTCACTGCGACCTTGCCCTTGAACTGGGCGCTGTCGCGCGCATCGGCGAGCAGCGTGTGCTGTGACAGGTCGGCTTCGCAGCCGGTGGGGCACCCCATCGCGAAGTCGGCTTCGAACTTGTCCATCTGATTGCGACCGGCGAACCAGAAGGCGAGGCCGCCGAGCGCTACGGCGACGCCAGTACCGGTGACCGTCCACGGGAGCCAGCGCGGCGACGGATACTCGTACTTCACGACGGAGTCGAATGACTCGAGGGTGAGCTCTGCACTCGCGGTGGCGCGGGCGGCGACGACGAGGTGGCGCGACTTGGTGGCGAACTCCTTCTTCTCGCCGACGATGACGTGCTCGACGGCAAGGACGCGCTGCTTCTTGCTGCCGGGGCACTGAAACCACGGTTTACCGTCGAGCAGGATCTGAACGCCGTCCTGACTACATTTAGCTTCGATGTTACCGACAAGTTTGCCGACCAGGTTCTGGTAGTCGATGGCCTGCATGTAGTGCTCGGCAGTGAACGGCGCCTGGCCGAACCGCAGCGCGGCGTCGAGGCTGTCGGCAGCTTCGAGCGTGCGGTTCAGGCGGATCAGCGAGACGGCCATGTTGTAACGAATCAGCGGGTGGTCCCACAGCTTGATCGCTTCGTTGTACTTCTCGAGCGCGGGCTGGTGGGCCTGCTGCGCGAACAGCGCGTTGGCCTCGGCGAAGATCTGGTTCGCCTTGTCGCGATTCTCCTGGGACACACCGGTCTCCCAAGGCTGCTCCGCGAACGCAACGGTCGTCATCATGACGAGAAACAGTGGAATCAGTCGCTTCACTTGCCCCCTCCGGACTTGTTCAGGTCGCCACTATAGATGTCTTTGGCCTGCGCTTTGAGCTTCTCTACCTCGGCGCGTTTCTGGGCGAGCATGACTTCGATCTCGCGCTTGGCGGCCTTGGCCTCCTCGCTGGCCTTCTTCGCGAGCGCCTCGTTTGCCTGCGCCTTCTCCTTGGCTGCCTGGGCCTCGGCGAATCGCTTCTGAAGCTCTGCGTTCTTCTCGGCGAGTTGCTCCTTCGTGAGCTCCTCGGTCTTCACCTTGTCGGCCTCGGCCTGCTTGAACTTGTCCTCGGCCGCGAGGCGTTGGCGCTTCTCTGCCTCGATGATGTCGAGCTTGCCCTGCAGCTGACCCTTGGCAGCGACGGCCGACGCGCGATCGGTCTCGGCCTCCTTGCGTGCGCTTGTCGCTTCGTCGAGCGCGTTGACCGCCTCGTGCGCCCGCTCCTGGGCTTCCTTCTCGGCGAGCTTGATCTTGACGAGCGCGAAGCTGCCACCGGCGAGTACGAGGCCGAGCGCGGTGAAGATCGATGTGAACGCGAGGACCCTGCGGCGGCGCGTCCGGCCCGCCTGCAATCGCACGGCGGCCACGAAGTCCTTCTCGGTCGCGGACAGATCGAGGAGCTGCCGCTTGACGTGGCCGAGCGCCTCCTGCGCGGTCGCGCCGCGCCACACCAGATCGCTGGGCCTGCCACGTGA
>JAYVWH010001118.1:0-3097 GCA_043786265.1 Kofleriaceae bacterium
AGCCGCCGGACGGACCCGCGAGCTTGGTCACGAGCTGCTCGGTGTGCTCGTCGAGGTCGACACCGCGCTGGCGCAGCTGACTCGCGGCGTACGTCTTGACGTCGTCCTTGGCGCTCGGATCGCTGACGAGCTGCGTGAGCGCCGCATCGACCTCGGGCCCTGCGTTGTACGACGCACCGATCGCGGCGCGCGCTACCTCGGGATCCGGGTCGCGAATCAGGTGCGCCATCTCCTGACTCGAGCGAGCGTCATCGATCGCCGCCAGACCCTGGATGGCCGCGACGCGCTCCTCGGTCTTGCCGGACCGGGTCGCGCTGATGACTGCCTGCTCGGCGCGCTCGCTGCCCATCTGGCCGAGCGTCTGCAGCGCTTGCGCACGGACACTGGCGTCCTCGTCATGCGTCGCGCGGAGCAGCAGATCCGTCGAGCCCTCGTCGGGGTTGTTCGCGAGCCACAAGATGGCGGTCGTGCGGACGTTGGAGTCCTTCGACTGCAGCGCCTTCGCGATCAGCCGCTTCGACTCGTCGGTACCCTGGTTCGCGAGCGCCCAAACGGCCTGCGTCGCGCCCTGGCTGTCCTTGCCGTCGATCATCTCCTCGGCAAGGCGCATCCCCTCGGGGGTACCCGCTTGCACGAGCTGGTTCATCACCTGCAGCTTGACCTGCGGGTTGTCGCGGGCCGCGGCAAGAAGCGCGGTCTTGGTCGCGTCGTTGAGGCCCATCTGGCCGAGTGCGTTGGCGGCGGCCGCGGCAAGAGCTTTGTCCTTGCCGGACAGTGCGACGGTGAGCGCTTGCCGCGCATCCTCAGTGCCGAGGCGGCCGAGCACGTTGGCGGCGTACGAGGCTTCCTCGCGGCGACCCGAAAACAGCGCGTCGCTGAGCAGCTGACCGACCGCCGGATCCGACGGGTGAGACTGCGCGAGCGTCTCGAGCGCCTGGACGCGGACCTGACCGCGCGCCTTGCCGGCGATATCGAGGAGCGCGGTGAACGCCTCGGGGTTGCCGGCATCACCGAGAACGCGCATTGCCTCGTAGCGCTCGTTGCGAGAGCCGTTCGCTGCGAGGTCGATCGCGAGCTTCATTGCCTCGGGGTTGCCCGACTGAACGAGGCGACCGAGCACGGCGCGGCGCTCGCTGCTCGAGCCTTGCTTGATCACGGACAGCAGCGCTGCATCGACGTCATCGCCCTGGAGTTGCGCGAGCTGGTAGAGCGCGCCGGTCATCGTCGCGCGGTCCGACATCGCGGCTTCGATCAGCAGCTCGCGCGCCTCGGGCCCGCCCATGTTCGCGAGCGCCTGGGCTGCGGTGGTCGCCGACTGGCGGTCTCCGGTTTTCAGGATCTCGCCGAGCAGCGCGACCGCCTTCTCGCCACCGACGTTGGCGATCGCTGTGACCGCCATGTAGCGGGTGTTCGGCGAGCCTTGCATCGCGGCCTCGCGCAGGACGGGGAGGGCGTCCTCGCCGGCGTGCGACAGCGCTTCGAGCGCTGCTGACGCGAGCTGCTGGTCGCCCGTCTTGACGATGACCTTGAGCCGCGCGAGCAGCGCTGCATCGATCGTGTCGATCGAGCTCAGTGCCGCCGCGGCGACGCGTGAGTCGGGCGAGTCGATCAGCTTGCGCAGCGCGATGGTGCTCGCCTCGGTGCCAACCGCACCGAGCGCGTAGACCGCGGTGCTCGCGAGCTGGCTGTCGCCGAGGCTCGTCAGCTCGATCAGGCGAGCGACCGCATTGTCGGTGCCAAGGACGCCGAGCGCGCCGATCGCGGCGCTCTGCTGCGGATCGCCGTTCGCACGCGTGAGCTCGACGAGCCTCTTCTCGGCGCGTTCACTCTTGGTCGCGCCGAGTGCGGTGATCGAAGCCGAGCGCACGCCCGGGCGATCGTCCTTGGAATGGGCAACGAGGATGTCGACCGCCTTGGCGGTCCCGATGTTGCCGAACGCGGCGATCAGCGCCTCGGGGACGCCGCGGCGCGGATCCTGGAGCAGCGGCTCGAGCGTCTCGACTGCATCGTCGTCGCCGACCATGCCGAGCTTGTCGGCGAGGAGGCTGACGTCCTTGACGCTGCGGGCCGTCAGAATGCGATCGACGAGATCCTTCTGGGACACGCCGAGTGCCTCCGGGCTGACATGGATGGGCCGGCGCATCGCAAGCGGCAGGGTGCTGCGCGACGCCGACTTGGCGACCTTGGCAGCGGTCCCATGGCCGCCGCCGTTGTGGGCGCGAACGGTCGCAACTCCAGCCAGGGCCGCAAACAGTGCACAGGTCAGTTTCCAGCGGGTCAAGGTCGTCACTCGGGGCTCCTTCGGGGTCTCGAAGTGTCTGTGTCAAACGAACGCAGCAAGGTAACGATCCATTCCAAGGCTGTAGGTCGCACTGTTTCGAGAACTTCCAGGCGTCACCTACAGTTAGGACACGGCGATCCCGGCGAGATTGCACCTCCAAGGGCTTATCGACTCCCGGTGTCCTCACGCGCTCAGCGAGCGGGTCCGCCACGATTTTCGGCACCGAGATCGACGTGCGACCGGTTCGATTGACGAGGTCACGGGCGTCCGTAGACTGGATCATCATGTTGACGCAGGAGCAGACCAACGAGCTCAAGACTCGGCTGCAAGCCGACCTCACTCGTCTCGCTGACCACGCACATGCGGGGCTCGAGTTCACGATGGACCGCGACCGCGACCGGGTCGGCCGGGACTCGATGGACGAGGCGACCGAGGAGGAGACCTACTCCACCCAGCTCCGGCTCCACGACCGCGAGACGTTTCTCCTGAACAAGATCCGGGAGGCGATGGAGCGGCTGGAGAAGGGCGAGATCGACGAGTGCGAGGAGTGCTCGGACCCCATCGGGTACAAGCGCCTGTTAGCCCGCCCGGTGACCACGCTGTGTTTCGAGTGCAAGACCGCCGCGGAGCAGGTCGAAGCCGACGAACGCGCCGAATAGTTGGTCCACCGGCCCCAGCGGCCTGTTTTGACAGGTCCGGGGCAGCCCGGCACTTTGCTAGCGTTCGCCCGTCTCTGGTACTATTTCGGCCGCTGTAGATGCGCGATCGCTACACGATCACCGAGCGACTCGACCATGGCGGCATGGCCGAGGTGTT
>JAYVWH010001119.1:0-7808 GCA_043786265.1 Kofleriaceae bacterium
ACGCCAAGTGCGCGCAGCACATAGCTCGGCTCGAGCGACGCCGAGGTACACGCCGAGCCGCTGGACACCGCGATGTCCTTGAGCGCCATCAGCAGCGACTCGCCCTCGACGAACGCGAACGAGATGTTGAGGTTACCAGGCAGCCGGCGACCGTCCTCGAGCGTGCCGTTGACGTAGGTCTCCGACAGCTTGCTCGTGATGCCGCGGTGCAGCCGGTCGCGCAGCGCACGCAGACGGATCGCCTCGGCGCCCATCTCTTCCTTGGCGAGCGCCGCCGCCTTGCCAAAGCCCGCGATCAGCGGGACCGGCAGCGTGCCCGAGCGCATGCCGCGCTCGTGACCGCCACCGTCGATGATCGGATCGATGCGCACGCGCGGCTTGCGGCGCACCCACAGTGCGCCAATGCCCTTGGGTCCATACATCTTGTGCGCCGTTAGCGCGACGAGGTCGGCCTTGCACGCCTCGACATCGAACGGAACCTTGCCGGCCCCCTGCACCGCGTCGATGTGGAACAGCGTCTTCGGGTTCTTTGCCTTGATCGCCTTACCGATCGCATTGACGTCCTGGACGACACCGATCTCGTTGTTGGCGAGCATGATGCTGACCACGAGCGTCTTGTCTGTCATCGCCGCCGTCACCATCTCGGGGGTGACGATGCCGTCCTTCTGAGGCGTGAGGTACGTGACCTCGAAGCCCTCGCGCTGAAGGCGCTTGCAGGTATCGATGACGCTCTTGTGCTCGGTCTCCACGGTGATGATGTGGTTGCCTTGCTTCTTGTGAAAGCTAGCGGCGCCCTTGAGCGCGAGGTTGTTCGCCTCGGTCGCACCGCTCGTCCACACGATCTCCTTGGCATCGCCACCGATCAGCGCCGCGATCTGACCACGCGCCGCTTCGACCGCTGCCTCCGCCGTCCAGCCAAACACGTGGTTGCGGCTCGCCGAGTTGCCGAAGTGCGTGGTGAAGAACGGCAGCATCGTCTCGAGGACGCGCGGATCGACCATCGTGGTCGAGTGGTTGTCCATGAAGATGGGAAGCTTCACTGCGGCAGACATCAGTTGTTTCCTTCTCGAAAGAGCACGGTGACGGGGACGTCGAACGCCTTGTCCTTGTCCGCCACGTCAGTGGCCCGCTTGGACAGCCCCGCGAACAGTGGAGGCGCTTCGCCCTTGTGATGACCTTGGTGCTCGCACGACCCGCACTCGCTCGGGGCGTAATCGGTCGAGCACGTCTGGCACGAGTCGAGATACGACAGCGCTTCGCTGAGGTCGTTCTCGATCACCTGCAGCTGAATGATCTGATCGCGGATCTGCGACTGCTTCTCCAGAAACAGTGCGCGCACACGAGCCGACGCTGCAGGCGCCGAGCCGGCGGACTGGAAGTCCTTCACGAAGCCCTGGATCTCGGCGAGCGTGAACCCGATCGCCTGGAGCTTCACGATCCAGTGGATTCGATCGATTGCTTCGGGCCCGTACAGGCGGAAGCCGCCCTCGGACCGCGCCCGCGGCTCGAGCAGACCGAGCTCCTCGTAGAGGTGCATCGCCCGCACGGTCTTACCAACGGCCTTGGCGAGGTCGCCAACCCGGATCAGACCGAGCTTATCGGCCGACTTTTTATCGTTACTCCCGTCCATGGTCCTCAAACCTCACGTTTAGGTAAGGTTCTATCTAGCTGAGAGGACTATGGTCGCGGGACCTGACCCTGTCAATGGCAAACCTAACCTTTACGTAAGGCTCCGGCCTGTCCCGAACCCAGTCAGGTCGCCAGACTAGGCGCTCAGCAGCGGACGTGGACGTGGCGGTGATTGTCGCGCTCGCCATCCTTGCCCGTCTGATCACCGGTCTCGGTCCAGCTCTCGCGCTTCTTGCTCTCGCGAGGCGCCCGGGGACTCTTGTGCTCGTGTTCATCGCAATACTGCATGACGTCTGACAACGCTGCACGAAGAAGACCAGGCTGAGCGCCCGTGAGACGTCGCGGAGTTAGGCACTGCGGCCGTGGCAGCACGATGACAGCGAGCCGAGCCGCACGAGCGATCCTCCTCAGGCGCGGTGGCGCTTGTCTCCCGGTGAGTAGGCTTGCTGCGCCTGCTCGGGACCCGATTTCTCTACGACAACGCCGGCGCTCAGCGAGTCGCTGCGAGATTCGGCGATCATTCGGTCGGTGACGCGCAGCTGATTGAGGACATCTTTGACTCCCGACAGCTTGTCGATCAGATCTTCGGCCATTCGCTTCCGCCGCGGAACGGCCGTGAGGACGACGCGCGCTCAGTTCGCGGTCGCAGCCGCTTCGAACGCGCGAATCACCGTGACCTTGATCTGGCCCGGGAACGTCAGCTCGTCTGCAATCTGATTCGCGATGTCGGTCGACAGCTCGACCACCGTCGCGTCGTCGACATCGCGCTCGCGCACGTAGACGCGCAGCTCTCGGCCACCATGCACCGCGTGCGCATGACTGACGCCCCGTCGCGCCATACCGATGCGCTCGAGATCCTCGATCTTCGTCGAGAAACCTTCGGTCTGCTCTCGGCGGGCTCCGGGGCGCGCACCGCTCATCGCGTCGGATGCGGCCACCAGATACGCATAGACGGAGTTGGCCGGCTCGTCCGCGTGATGTGAACCGATCGCATTGGCGACGAGCTCCGGCTCGCCCAGCCGGCGGGCGATTTCCGCGCCGATCACGGCGTGGCTACCTTCGATCTTGTGAGTGAGCGCCTTGCCGATGTCGTGCATCAGCGTCGCCCTGCGCGCGAGCTTCTCGTCGAGGCCTAGCTCGGCGGCCATCATGCCGGCGAGGAATGCGGCCTCGACCGCGTGCAGCCACTGGTTCTGCGTGTAGCTCGTTCGGAAGTTCAGCGCGCCGACGAGATCGACGATCTCGGGATGCGCCTTCTGGACGCCAAGCACGGTGAACGCCTTCTTGCCGAGCGAACGGATTTCTTGGTCGATGTGCTCGCGCGCCTTCGCGGCCCACTCGGCGGGCGCCTTGCGCGCGGCGTCGATCGAGTCGGGCTTCTTGATGAAGCGCGACAGCGCGCGCCGCACGACTTCCTTGCCGACGCCATCGAGACCCTCTAGCCGGACGACATCCTTTTCCTCATTGATCTGGAGCTGGACGCCCGCGACCTTCTCGAGCGCGCCGTGAATCGCGGAGTTGTTGTCGAGGAGGATCGAGACGATGTCAGCGCCCACCCGCAGCGTCGATGCGTTGCGCTCGGTCAGAAAGTGCATGCTGCACCGCGACGCCGCAATCTCGAGCACGCGACGCGCATCGCGATCGTGCTGCGGATCGACAGTGTTCTGCTCGGCGTTGCGAATCAGCGCCGCGGCCTTCGCACGCGCATCCTCGGCCCACTCGTGCGTGAGCTGCTTGATCAGATCCGAGCCGGGAATACCCGCGCGCGCCTCGAGCTCGCTCCGCACCGACGACCGCTTGCGGCTGATGTCTTGCTCGACGCCACGCGCGCGATCGAAGCGCGACTGGACATCTTTGTGGATCTGATCGAGCTGACCTTCGCGCTGCGCCAGCCCATCTTCCAACTGCTCGAGCTCGTCGCGAGCGCGGGCAAGCGCCTGTTCGCGCTCCTGCGAGCGCGCTTCCGCAGCCGCGATCTCGTCGTCGGCGCGCGTACGGGCGTCAAGCGCTTCGGACCGCGCCGCGGTATCGAGCGCCTGAACGTGTGCGCGCGCCGCAAGCTCGGCCGCCTTGCGCTCCGCAATCTGCTGACCACGCGCTTCGTCGACGGCGTGATTTGCCAACCGCCGCGCCTCGTTGGCCGCCGCACGCGCGGCGATCAACGCCGCGATGACGAGCACGGCTAGACCTGCGAGAACGGCGACAACCATCGGTACCCCAGTCTAGCCCTAATCTGGCCGTTCGAGCGCAGTGTCGCTGGTACCGCTGCCCTTGTGACCGCCGGTATTCTTCGTGCCCGTCGTCGCAGGCGCTCGGTCGAGCGGGACCTGAACCATCGTGTTGCCCGCGACGACGAATTGCTTCGTCTTTTTGCGATAGCCCGCACGCCTCAGCTCGAGCGTGATCGGCGTATCGCTGATCGGCAGCTCGAGCTTGAGCGGTGTCTTGCCGAGTAGCTTCTTGTCGGCGTCGAAAACGTCGGCGCCGTTCGGGATCGATTCGATCATGATGATCGCGAGCGCCGCCACGCCCGCATCGACGACCGCTGCAGGCTCCACCGCAGAACCGCTTCCGGTCGCCTGCACGATCGCACTGCCAGCTCCCGTCGCAACCTCGGCGCTGCCTGTCATCGCGCTTCCGGCGGTCGCTGCACTACCCGGACTGACTGTCGCCGCGCTCCCAGCACTGCCTGTGTTCGCCGTACTGCTACCACCTGCCGATCCGGTTGGTGCACCGGGCGCTTTCCGCCCGAACCACGCGACGGCGAATGCGCCTCCGCCGAGTCCGAAGACCAAACCGAGCACGAGGACGATCGGCCACATCTTGCGCGGTGGCCGCGACGAATAGCCGAGCGGCGTCGCGATCCGCATCGTGTTCATCTTCGGCATCGCGGGCGCCGTCATATCGGGCGGCGCCGCGGGCAGTGCGCCGGTCTCCATGCGAGGCGGCACCATCGAGCCGTCGTGCATCAATGTCTTGGCTTGCGCTTGCCCTCCCATCGAAGGCGGCGGCGGTTGCAACGGGAGCTGCGCGCGCTTCGCGGCCTGCTCCTGCGCGGCATACGCGAGCACGGTCTTCGCATCGACCTTGATCTCGCCGGGGGCGAGCGACCGCGCCGGCGCCATCGGTGGCGAGTTGTGCAGGTACACCTCTGGATCCATCAGCGCGTCGCGCAGCAGCTGCATCGTCGCGAACCGCTGGTCGGGATTCTTCGCGAGACAGCGCAGCACGATCTGCTCGATGCTCGGCGGGACCTGCGGGTTGTACCCGCGCATGGGCGGCGGCAGCTGCGTCACCTGCTTGACGAGCACCTCGCCCATCGTCTCGCCGTCGAATGGCAGCATGCCGGTCATCATCTGAAACAGCAGGATGCCGAGCGCGTAGATATCGGTTCGGTGGTCGACCGTGACGCGGCTCTCGCACGCCTCGGGCGACATGTACTGCGGCGTGCCGAGCAACACGCCCGCTGCAGTCTTCACCGCAGAGCGATCGCCGCTGAAGATCTTCGCGAGGCCGAAGTCGAGCAACACGACGAAGTCCGGATCTCCGAGCCGAGGGGTCAACATCACGTTGTCGGGTTTGAGGTCGCGGTGAATCACGCCCGATGCGTGCGCCGCGAGCAGTGCGGAGGCGACCTGTGCGCCGACGTGAAGCGCGCGCATCACCGGCAACACGCGCTCGCGGCCGAGCACCTGCGCGAGGGTCTGACCCTCGAGGTACTCCATGATGTAGAAGTGGTCGCCCTCGGGCGTCTGTCCGAAGTCGTGGATCGACACGATGTGCTCGCTGCCGATCTTGGTGACCGCCTTCGCCTCCTGAAAGAACCGCTGGACGACGTCGCGGTTGTTCGCCAGGTCGCGGTGGATGACCTTGAGCGCGACCCGCTTGCCGATCAGCGGGTGCTCGGCCAGATAGACCGCACCCATCCCACCCGTCCCGATCTTCTGCAGGATGCGATAGCTGCCGATCGTCTGCCCGGCGCTGATCAAATCTGTTGTGATTGTAGCGTGTTTTATCGACGAGGCGCCGCGCAGAACTGGTCGTAATCGATGAGCTCGATCGCGCCGCGGTCAACGCCGTCACCGCAGGTCGGGCAGCGCGGGTCGCGTTTGAGCTTGAGCTCGCGAAACCGGGTCTTGAGCGCGTCGTAGATGAGCAGCCTTCCAGCCAGCGAATCGCCGAGCCCGAGCAGCAGCTTGATAGCCTCGGTGGCCTGCAGTACCCCGAGCGTACCCGGCAGCACCCCCAGGACACCGGCCTCGGCGCAAGACGGTGCATCTTCCGGCGGCGGTGGCTCGGGGTACAGACAGCGATAGCAAGGCGAGCCGTTCGCGGGGAACACGGTGATCTGCCCCTCGAACCGGAAGATCGATGCGTGGACGACCGGCTTGCCAAGCTTGAGCGCGACGTCATTGACGAGGTAGCGCGTCGCGAAGTTGTCCGCGCCGTCGATGATCACGTCGTAGCGCCCGAGGATGTCGACCGCGTTCGCACTGGTGAGTCGCACCCGGTGCTTGTCGACAGTCACGTCGGGGTTGAGGTTCTTTAGCGTGCGCTCGGCGGACTCCACCTTGGCGGTTTGCAACCGATCCGTGCCGTGCAGGATCTGGCGCTGCAGATTGGACGCGTCGACGACATCGTCGTCGACGATGCCCAGTGTCCCCACGCCGGCGGCGGCGAGGTACATGCTCGACGGCGAACCGAGCCCGCCCGCACCGATGCACGCGACCTTTGCAGCGAGAAGCTTGCGCTGACCGGCGACGCCAATCTCGGCCAGCATCGTGTGGCGCGAGTAGCGCGCTTCCTGGTCGGCGCGCAGGACATTGGGCTGCTCCCACGGGAGACCCGCACGCTTCCAGTCGGAGAAGCCGCCGGCGAGCGAGCACACGTCGGTATAGCCAAGCTCGGCGAGCGTTCGCTGCGCGAACAGCGATCGATTGCCGCTTGCACAATAGATGACGACTGCTGCCGCACGATCGGGAACGGCCTTCTCGATCTTCTGCTCGAGCCGACCACGAGGAATCCACACCGAGCCCGCGATGGCGCCCGCGGCGTGCTCCTCTGCCTCACGGCAATCGATGAGTGCCACGCGCCCGATCGCCGCGTTCAGCCCCGCAACATCGATCTCGGGAGTCTTGGTCCGGAGGTCACGGAGCAGTGCGTCGTAGCTCGTCACCCCGCGGTTTTAGCACCTTGGCGTTCACTGGCGGTGTGGCTTGCCGTAACCCTCACGTGAGGGTAAGGTCGTACCCGATGTCTGAAGCAGCGCTCGCTCCCACCTCCGATAGCTTCACCCCGGGTCCGGAGTCGATGCTCCTCATCACCCCGATGGCCGCGACCAAGGTCCACGAGATCCGGTCGGCCGAAGGCATCGAGACGAACATGGCGCTGCGTCTGCGCGTCGTCGGCGGCGGCTGCGCCGGCTTCTCGTACGATCTGTACTTCGACGAGGCAGCCGAGGTCGATCGCCAGTTCGAGGTCCAGGGCGTCAGGTGCGTCGTCGACGAGATGAGCCTGATGTACCTCGTCGGCACCGAGATCGATTACGTCGAAGGACTGCAGGGTGCGGGCTTCAAGTTCCAGAACCCGAATGTAAAGTCGACGTGTGGATGCGGCTCTTCGTTCTCCGTTTAGTAGCTCGATGAACATCGTCAGCGTCCTCGAGCGCGAGCTCGGTGCAGACGCGATCGTCGGCCCAGGTCACGAGAAGCTCGACGACTACGGTCGCGACGAGAGCCCGCTCCCCGAGTTCTACCCGCCCGAGTGCGCAGTGCTGTGCAGCTCGACGGAGCAAGTCGCGGCCGTGCTGCGGATCTGCGCCGAGCGCAACGTGTTCGTCACGCCGCGCGGTGCAGGCAGCGGCATGGTCGGTGGCGCGCTGCCGATCAAGGGCGGCATCGTGCTGTCGACCGAGCGCATGACCCGGATCAAGGAGATAGATCCGGGCGATCTGGTCGCCGTCGTCGAGCCTGGCGTGGTCACCGGCCGCCTGCAAGAGGCCGTCGAGGCGCAGGAGATGTTCTATCCGCCCGACCCCGCATCGCTCGAGTACTGCTCGATCGGTGGCAACGCATCGACGAATGCAGGCGGACCGCGCGCATTCAAGTACGGCGTCACGCGCGAGTACATCCTCGGTCTCGAGGTCGCGCTCGCCGGTGGCGAGGTCCTGCGCTGCGGCC
>JAYVWH010001120.1:0-2514 GCA_043786265.1 Kofleriaceae bacterium
GTTGGCGACGCGCGTGATGATGACCGCGACCGCATCGGCCAGCTCGCCGCAGCGGCGGCTCGTCAGCGTGCGAACGTCGTTGGCGACCGTGACGGCCCCGAGGTCGACCTTCGCGGTGTAGCGACCGCGGCTGTGCGAGACGGAGATCTCGACCCGCAGCTCGATGTCGTCCAGCGATCGTTCGAGCCGGCTCTCGACCCGGGCGCGCAGGCTGGCGGCGTCGGGACACGAGGTCGGAGCGTGCCAGTCGAGGGTCGCGGCGCCGGCATTGGCATGCCCGAGACCGACGAGCATCGCCAGGATGGCGAGCGCGTGCCTACATTTCCGCCGAGGACAACTGTCGACAGCTGGGACCAAGTCAGGCGGTTAGTGCCGGAATCGAGCCAGATCCGTCACGGCCTAACACCGCGAGATGACGGGGTCCGCGCAGAACTCAAGGCAACGAGGTTGGCAGGCCGAGGACCAGCAGCTCCACCACGGTGGCAGCGGCTTCGATGTGGAGCCAGTGACCGGAGGGAACGCGGTGGACGCGAACATGGGCCGGGGCCGCATCGAGTCGCTCGCGATCACTGGCATCGAGCGTGTGCGAGGTCTCGGCGATCACGACCTCGAGCGACCCGGGCAACGTCGGGTCGAGCGCCACGTTCCACAGATCCTGAGCGTAATAGTCGTGGAGCATCTCGCGCATCGCCGTGAGGTCCAGGCGCAGCTCGAAGGCGTCGCCCGCAGGCACGACGTTCATCGCGAGCCACTGCGCGAACGGTGCGGCGTGGCCCTCGGCCACCACAGCGTCGACGAACTGGTCGCGCTTGGCCCAGCGTTTTGGCAAGCGCTCCATCAGCGACAGCACGCGGGTGACCGAGTTGGTGGGGTCCGCCTCGGCGCCAGGTCGCGGGCTCGGGCTCGCATCGAGCATCCACGCCTGAACGAGGCGCTCTGGCGCGAGCGCGCGGGCGGCGAGCACCACCTTGCCGCCGAAGCTGTGACCGGCGAGTGCGCGCAGCGCAGGGAGCTCGTCGAAAAGTGCGATCAGATCGGCGGCGCACGTCGCGAGCGTGTGGGGCGGTGATGAGAGGAATGCAAGCCCCGGCTCTGCCGGGGCGCGCAGCAGCGCGGATGCGCTGCGCAGGTCAATAGAGCGGCCGTGGTTGCGCAGATCGACGAGTGCGATGCTCCAGTCCGGGCGCTGCTCGACCACCTTGCGCGCGATGCCGCGCCAGTTGGTGCCCGCGCCGAAGATGCCGTGCGTCAGCAGCAGGCACGGTGCGGACGGATCACCAAGCAGCTCGCGATGCAGGTGCGCCGGCACACCGGCAGCATACGGTATCGTGCGGGCGTGGACATCGCGACAACGCTCGGTGCGCTAGGCTTCGATGTCGTGCACACGTTTGCGGCCGTCCAGGTGGCGCACGAGCCGGGCCTCGACCTCCTGCGCGATCGATCACGGCCGCGCGCGCTGCTCGTCGGCAACACCCGCGCACTGTGGCCAGCGTTTGCTGCGGCGCGCGCGCGTGCCCCCGAGATCGCGGCGGCGGGTGATCCGATCGAGCTGTACAGTGAGCGATCGATCGAGCCGATCGCCGCTGTGCTGGGAGGTCCCGCGTACTTCGCACACCGGCAATACGGATCGCGCTACCTGCCGTTTCAGCGCCTCGCCGTTGCCGCCGGTCTCGCCGCGCTGTCGCCGAGCCAGCTGCTGATCCATCCGACGTACGGACCGTGGTTCGCGCTGCGGGCTGTGATCGTCTGCGCGGGTGAAGCGCCCGCAACACCACGCGTGGCGCTGCCGTGCACGTGCGACGGCGGCTACGGATGCGTCGCCGCGTTCGAGCGAGCCAGCGCGGATCCGGCGAACTGGCGCGCCTGGGTGGCCCTGCGGGATGCGTGTCCGATCGGCCGGGACTATCGCTACAGCGAGCAGCAGATCGCCTACCACTACTCGAAAGACCCGCAGTTTCTGCCCTGAGGGAACCGGGGCCGCGACGGGGGCGCGGGTCCCGGGATCCGGGGTCACACTCGCGTGGGATCGCGACGTTAGCCCTGGCCCGCCCGTTGCACCTGCTGTCAACGATGAGGAACCTCGTGGTGGCCGCGTGCCTCGCGCTCGGTGCTTGTGCGTTCGCGCCTGGCGTCGACCTGATGGGCGACGACTCGAACGGCCCCGGCAGCGGTAGCGATACGGGGCCGGGTGCCGGCAGCGGCAGCGGTACGACTGCGAGGACGTGCGCGTTCGACGATCCATCGCTCCGCCTGTGTCTGGAGTTTGAAGACAGCAAGTTCGATCCGATGGTCACCGACGCATCGCTCGGCCGGCTCGACTCGACCGCGACCGCCGTCGATCCCACGAATCGCAGTGGCAAGCATGCGGCGGCGTTTGCGTGGGCATCGAAGATCCAGGTCCCCGAGTCGACCCAGCTCGACATCACGACCGAGATGACGCTCGAGCTCTGGGTCTTGCCGGCCTACCCGCACTCAGCAAATCTCCTGGAGAACGCAAACCAGTATCGGATCCAG
>JAYVWH010001121.1:0-1509 GCA_043786265.1 Kofleriaceae bacterium
TGAAATCGCGGGACAGTGGGGATCGATCGTGATCTGATCGGGCCATGAGTGAGCCACGCAAGCCGCGCGCCCGAACGGTCGAACCGAATCGTTCACAGGGTGTGATCCGGTTCGAGATGCCGGAGCTGATCTTGCCGCTGACGCATCGTGCGCGGGTTATCGATCAGGTGGTCGGCACGCTGGACCTCTCGGGATTCACGTTCGAGTCCACGTCGGTGGAGGGGCATGCGGGGCGCTCGACGCTGAGCCCGCGCATGATGCTGACGCTTTGGCTGTACGCGATCTCGGAAGGGATCGGCAGCGCCCGAGAGATCGCGCGGCGGATTGTCGGGGAGGATGCGTTCCGCTGGATCGCCGGCGAGGTGGCGGTAAGCCACCATTCGCTGTCATCGTTTCGTATCGGTCATGGCGCGGTATTCAACCAACTTCTTACGGATGTCTTGGCGAGCCTGTTGCACAAAGGGCTCTTGTCGTTGGATCTCGTCGCCCAGGACGGAACGCGAGTGCGCGCAAGCGCCTCGGCGCCGTCGTTTCGTCGACACGAATCGCTGCTCGAGTGTCGAGAGCAGGCTGCGTTGCACCTCAAGGCAGTGCTCGCCGACGCCGACAATCCGGAGCACACCGAGGCACAGCACGCGGCACGCAAGGCCGCAGCCGAGGATTTTGCTAAGCGAGTCGAGGAAGCGATTGCGACGGTCGTCGTGTTGCAACAAGAGCGCGATGAGCGTGCCCCGCCCTCACGTCGGAACAAGCCTGCGCGCGCATCGACGACCGATGCCGAGGCGCGTGTGATGAAGATGCCCGACGGCGGTTTTCGACCCGGCTACAACATCCAACTTGCCGTCGCTGGCTCGGAGATGGGCGGCCCACGGACGATCGTCGGCGTACGCGTTACCAACATCGGCAGCGATATGGGCAGTGTGACGCCCATGATCGACCAGATCGCCACGCGCACGGGAGCGATGCCCGAAAAGCTGCTGGCAGACGCAAACCACGCCAAGCACCAATGCATCGATAACGCTGCGGCCAACGGCGTCGAGTTGCTCATCGCAGTTCCTGACAACGCGGCAGAGGCGACCCCAGCGACGAGCCAAGCCGTTATCGAATGGCAAGCTCGCATGCAGACGGACGAGGCCAAGCGGGTCTACCGCGCTCGCGCCAGCCTGGTGGAGCTCGCCAACGCACACGTCAAGGAGCAGCTCGGACTCGACCATGTGCTTGTCCGAGGCATCGCCAAGGTCACCTGCGTCGCCCTCATGACCGGCCTTACCTTCAACATCCTACAGAACGCAGCACGCCTGCTCGCCTAAAGTCTCGTCGCTGAAGTCTCGTCGCTGAAGTTTCGTCGCCGACTTCCCTTCGAGAGTTTTCGCTAGCAGTACTACGCCGCAGCTTTAGACCTCCCGCGCCCCACATTTTTTGTCAGCACAAAGGCCACGCAGTACTCGTTGCGTCGCCGCTCCGCGCCTGAGCTCTCACCACACACCGATTGATCGACACCTCTTCAGA
>JAYVWH010001122.1:0-3981 GCA_043786265.1 Kofleriaceae bacterium
AGGCCGATATCCAGATCGATCAAGAAGCGGTGTCACGCAACCACTGCAAGATCATCAACACCGGCAACGCGATCATGTTGCGCGACATGGGCTCGACGAACGGAACCTACGTCAACGACGAGATGATCGACGAGTACGTGCTGCGCGACGGCGACTTCATCAAGGTCGGTCGCTGCATCTTCAAGTTTCTCAGCGGGAACAACATCGAGAACGCCTACCACGAGGAAATTTATCGGCTCACCACGGTGGACGGACTCACCCAGATCTTCAACCGCCGCTACTTCGTCGAGACGCTCGAGCGAGAGATCGGTCGCGCGCTGCGCTACCGGCGCGACCTGTCGCTGATCATGTTCGACATCGATCGATTCAAAGGCGTCAACGACAGCTTCGGCCACCTCGCCGGCGACCACGTGCTCAAGGTCCTCGCGAGCGTGATCAAGACCCGCATCCGCCGCGAGGACGTGCTCGCGCGCTACGGTGGTGAGGAGTTCGCGATCATCCTCCCCGAGATCGACCATTACAACTCGATGCAGTTCGCAGAGAAGATCCGCAAGCTCGTCGAGGTCTCGGAGTTCAAGTTCGAGGATGCGATCATTCCGGTGACCGTGTCGCTTGGCGTCGCGAGCCTGCGCGGCGAGATCGAGGACGCGCTCGATTTCATCAAGCACGCCGACACGCACCTGTTCACCGCCAAAGAAGGCGGACGCAACCGGGTGGTCGGCTGATGCCTGACACCACGAAATCGCAGCGCCCGGCCGACCCGGACAACGAGAGCGCGGCGGAGCTGCGCGAGAAGAAGCGCGTGCTCGCGGCGCTCGTCGTTCACGACATGCGAAGCCCGCTGTCGGCGGTGCAGGGCTATCTGCACTTGCTCAAGGAAGAGCTTGGTGACAGCACGACGCACGTCGTGAAGCAGTACATCGACGATGCCAACCTGCTCGTCGGCAAGGCGCTGTCGCTCGTTGCCACGATCCTCGACGTCGACGAGCTGGAGGACGGCATCCTCAAGGCCGTGCCTCAGCCGGTGAAGCTCACCGAGCTGATCGATCGCGCACGCGCCGGCAACCGCGCCCACTTCGAGGTGCGCCAGCTGCGCTGCGATGTCGATGTCGACCCGGAGATGGTCATTCGCATCGATCGAGATCTATTCTCGCGCGTGATCGAGAACATGCTCGACAACGCCACGCGCTACGCGCCGCGCGGTGGCCGCTGCGCGATCGCGGCGAAGCACCTGGACACCGGCGGCGTCGAGATCGCTATCGGTAACAGCGGCCCCCCGGTGCCGGAGACCGAGCGCGGCGCGATTTTCGGCCGCTACTTTCAGGTCGAGAAGCGACGCGCATCGGCGCGTGCGAATCGCGGCCTGGGTCTCTACTTCTGCAAGCTCGCCGTCGAGGCTCACGGCGGGACGATTCATGTCGAACAGCGCGGCGACCTCGGGGCTGTGTTCGTCGTGCACTTGCCCGAGCGCGCCGACAAGCCCACCGCGTAGGCAGTATGAAGGCCTCGGGTCCCACGCTCCGCCCGGGCCCGCGGCGCGGGGACCCAGCCCCAAGCCCACTGCGTCCAATGCCGTGGGCGGAGATCGCCCGCTTCGCCGTCGCACTGTCGGTCGTCATCGCCGTGTTGGTGTGGGCGCAGGCCGGTGGCGGCATGGTGTGGGATCCAATCGCGCTGTCGCTACGCGTCGCACTGATGGCGATGCTGTGGTCGCTCGCCTTTGGCATCGGACTCGCTGTGCTGCTGACCTGGAAGCGCCTGCCCGGGACGGACCTGTTCGACGCGCTGGTCTCCGTGCCGCTCGTGCTGCCGCCGACCGTACTCGGCTACTACCTGATCGTCTCGCTCGGTCCCGACAGCGCCGCGGGTCGGGCGTTCGAGTGGCTCACGGGCTCGCCGCTCGCGTTCACGTTCAATGCGGCCGTGGTCGCCGCGGCGGTTGGCTCGCTGCCGCTCGTCGTGCGGTCGGTCAAGGTCGGCCTCGAGTCCGTCGATCCGAGCTACCAGGCCGCCGCACGCACGCTCGGGGCGGGACCGGTGCGCGTGTTCTTCACGATCTCGCTACCGCTCGCGATGCCAGGCGTGATCGCGGGCGCGATGATGGGTTTCGCGCGCTCGCTCGGCGACTACGGCGCCACGATGATGTTCGCGAGCGCCCGCCCGCACCACAACCTGCCGACGGGTGCGATCGCAGTCATCGACTACATCGTCTCGAACCACGAGACCGAGGCCCGCCGCATGGCAATCACGATGACCGTCGTCGGAATCGTGATGCTGTACCTCGCGAACCGGCTAACGCGGAGGCTCGCGCGCCGTGGCTGAAATTGCCGTGCTGACCGCGAAGGTCGCGCTCGCACGCTCGGCCGAGTTCGGGCTGGATGTCGAGCTGACGTGCCCGCCCGGCGTGACGTGCGTGATGGGCCCGTCGGGCTCCGGTAAATCGACGCTGCTCGCGATCCTCGCCGGGCTGCAGCTGCCCGATCAGGGACGCGTCGCGATGGGCAGCGAGGTCTGGCTCGATCGGGCGACCGGCGTCGAGGTCCCTGTCCACCGCCGCCGGCTGTCGTACGTGTTCCAGGGACTCGCGCTGTTCCCGCACATGTCGGCGCTGCACAACGTGCAGTACGGCATGCACGACGTGCCGCGCGGTGAGCGCGAGGACAAGGCGATGGCGCTATTGAAGCGTGTCGGCGTCGCCCATCTCGCGAAACGCAGGCCGCGTACGTTCTCGGGCGGCGAGGCTCAGCGTGTGGCTCTCGCGCGTGCGCTCGCTCGCGCTCCGCAGCTGGTCCTGCTCGACGAGCCGTTCAGCGCGCTCGACCGCGAGCTGCGTGCGCAGCTCATCGCGCTGGTACGCGAGCTCGTCTCCGAGGCGAAAGTTCCGCTGGTTCATGTCACGCATTCGGTCGCTGAGGCGCGCGTGCTCGCCGACCGCGTCGTGCGCATCGAGAAGGGTCGGGTCGTGGCGCACGGCACGCCCGAAGAGGTGCTCGCCGGCGTGACGTCGCTCGAGGAGTGATCGCAAGGTGTCGGCTTTGCCGACCCGCGCAGCGACCGCCGAAGGCGGCGCGGAGATTGATCACTCGCTCAGGGGAAAGGACCGCGCTGGTCGCCCAGGCACGAGGTCAGATAGGAGCGCGCGGCGCTGTTCGCGAGCGTCACACGCGCGCCGCACGTGGCGGTGTCGACGCAGCGGCCAAGCAGGCGATTGTTCGGGTAGTCGATGTCGAGCTCCAGCGCTGCGAGCGCTGCGGTCCCGAGGATGCCGTCGACTTCGGGACGATCCGGCCGCAGCTCGGTGCGCAGCGCCTGCAACGTCGGATCCGAGTCCGCGACGATCAGCACCGGGATGCGCGCAGGTGGCGCGAGCTCGATGATCGCGGGCGCTGGGCAGAACCTGCCACTGGCGCACGGGCAGTCGACCCCGGAGGGACACGAGCCGGTTTCGAGCAGGTGACTGGCGTAGACCTGGCGACACGGCGAACGCGGGTTCGCCGAGAGGTTTGCGACGAGCGCCAAGCTGGGCAGGCTCGTGAGCCGGCCGCTGATCGGTCCCGAAGGCAGCAGCACGGTCGACTCCGGGAGCGCGGTCAGCTCCGGTTCCGTCGAGTGGATCTCGCGATAGCGATCATACGTTGATTCGTTGAGCAGCGAAGTCGCGATCGCGGTCGACATCACGAGCAATGCGTCGACGCCCCGATCGCGCTGTGCGAGATCGGGGTTGGGGTTCGGTGCGAGACACGTATCGATCGCGATTCGCCTGTTCTCGAAGCTGACTTCCGCACCGCCGAGAATCAATGTCCCGCCTCCGCGAAACGGGGCAGGGAACACCGCGTCGCACGCCTTCGAGTGTCGCGTGTCGTCGCCGGCGATGTCCGGGAAGATGAAGATCTCCTGGGTCGCGAGACGCAAGCGGAGCGCATCGCTGTTGAACGCATCGAGACCGATGACCGCGTCGAACGGGCGCGGCGCGTCGGGCGT
>JAYVWH010001123.1:0-2399 GCA_043786265.1 Kofleriaceae bacterium
TCGCCTGGAAGAACTCGGTGTCATTGAACACTCGCCACACCCAGAACTCGCGGCGAAACGCGTAGCGCGAGCGTTCGCTGCGGACGAACGCGATGTAGCGATAGCCATGATCGAGCAGGTACGAACGAACGGGCTCGCTACCGACGAAGTGCGGCCACTGGGTGCCGGGGCTCGCGAAGCCAGGGACGTCGAGGTTCGCGATGTCGTTGCGTGCGAAGTCGAGGAAGCCCGGATCGTCGAGCATCACCAGCAACCGCGCACCAGCCGGCACACTCGCTTGCATCGCCGTGTAGTGCGCGTGCTCGACCTGGGCGCTCTGCTCGCCTTGGGCAGCCTGCAGATCCGCGAACCGGTCCGCAAATGCTTTGACGTGACCCGTGCGCGACGCAGCCAGCTGGACGGCCAGCACGGCGAACAGCATCCAGCGCCCCAGCGGTGGGAGGCGCAGGCCACTCGCGTCGCGCTCTTCGGCTGCGTCGAGCGCGAACACGCAGAACAGCGGAATCCAGTACCCGAATGCGTAGCGCCACATCGTCTGCGAGTCGGCATCGGTGAAGCTGTGTACGAGCAAGGCAAAGCCGAGCAGGCTCGCGAGCAAGAGCGAGTGAAGCGGGCGTCCTGGTCGCGCGTCGCTCGTGAACGCGATCAGCGGCACGATGACGAGTGCGATCACCAGCGGCTCGCTCGCAATCGCGGTCGTCACGAATAGTGATAGCTCGTCAACCCACGTGAACCCGCTCGCGCCCAGCGTCAAGCCGTGGTTCCAGGTCCCCTTCATGAACGGGAAGAGAAACGTCTGGCTCGACACGAACGCTGCAATGCACCACGGCGCTATGAAGGCAACCGCGATGCCGCCGCAGCGTAGCCACGTCGAGCGCGGTGCATGCGAGAATGCGAGCGTGAACACGAGGAATAGCGCGGCGACGGGAATGTAGTTCTGCCGGAGCACACATGCGGCGCCCCCCACGAGCGCCGCGACCAGCAGCTGCCCGCCGACCACGGTGCGATAGAGCGCGAGGAAGACCACTGCGCCGGTCCAGTAGCTCGCGGTGTTGATCGAGGTGTCTGGCAGCAGCACGACCACGAAGACGACCAGCGCGAGCCACAGCCCGAACACCCGGCCGCGGGCATGACCGAGGAGGATCAGCAGCGCGAGGCCGTAGGCGAGCCCCTTGTCGAGAGCGTGGATGCTCGCGATGTTGCCGCGCGCACCGACCAACGCCTGCAGCACGGTCTGCCCGCCGTACGATGCGAGGCGCCGGAACGAGAACGGTTCGACGAGGTCACCGATATCGAGCAACCGTCGCAGCATCGGTGTGTACGCGATGTCGTCGTCCCAGGGATTGCGGTCGAGGTGCGCGACCGCTCCGGCGATCTGGATCACGACCGCCGCGCCCACGAGCACCGCGAAGTAGGCGATCGCGGGCCGCGCGCGAGCGGCTGCGAAGGCCTCGCGCAACAGCGTCGACACGGGCCCCTCTGTCGTCAGCTCACGCCACGCGAACGCGGCCGCGCCGATGGCAATCAAGCACAGCACCGCCGGACGGCTGCAGATGCCGAGCAGCAGCAAGACGCCAGCTACCGCGAGGTAGCCCGCGATGCCCCACGCCGCGCGCAGGCCGAAATCTGGGTCCGGCACGCGCGCCACGCGAGCGACGAGCCAGCCCCAACCCGCCAGCACGAAGAACAAAAAGGCGAGCCAGGCGAGGCCGCCGACCACCACGCTGTCCGGCAGCGCGAGCCCGAGCGCACCGAGCGTGAGCACGAACGCGATCGAAGCGATGCGCCCTACGCGGCCGACCATACGGTCAGACGTATCACAGACGCGTCGGGCGCTCGTAGAACGCGACCCCGCAGTGCGGGTCTTCCGTGACCACCTTCACGAAGCGCAGCCCGCCACGGCCGAGCACGTCGTCGACCGGCTCGCGCGGGGTGATCCACTTGTGCCACTCGAGGACGACGGCGTTCGTGCGCTTCAATAAGTCCGGGATGGTTTCGAGGACCTTGACCTCGAAACCCTCGACGTCGACCTTGAGGACATCTACCGGCCGGTCGCCGGCGTGGTCGCTCCATGCCTTGTTCAAATCGACGGTGGGCACCGAGATCTCCTTCTGGGCGCCCTTGGCGGGAATGTTCGGGTTCAGCGTCGTCGCGGACCCCGAGATGTTCGACGGGTTGAGAAAGAACGGCGCCTCGCCTTGGTCTAGCGGATAGCCAACCACCGACCAGAGGCCCTTCACGCGAGCCCAGCCGTTCTGATCGATGTGCCACTTCGTCTCGTCGGCCATCTTAGGATTTGCATCGACGGCGAGGCCGATGGCGTCGCGCCCGATGCGGTCCGCCGCGTAGCAGGTGAAGTAACCGACGTTGGAGCCGAGGTCGACGAACGTCTTGACGTC
>JAYVWH010001124.1:0-2242 GCA_043786265.1 Kofleriaceae bacterium
CCCTCGACGTACGACGGCTGGAAGTTGAGGAACACGACCTGCTTGACCGGCGCGATGTCGAAGGTGGTGTTCTTCTCGACGCCGCGCACCGTCTGACCGGCGTAGTGAATGATCGGGGTGATCTTGCCGGTGAACTTGCCGGTCTCCTCGCGAAGGTTGAGTGAGTTGCCGAGCGCGTCATCCGTGTTGAGGACGTAGCGCACGAGGCGACCCTCGACGAAATCGGGGATCAGGTACATCGTGATCGGCACCGGTGCCATGCCGGTCTTGTTGAAGTAACCGGCGAGCTCGAGCTCGGTGTACGTCGATGCATCGCCACCCACGAAGCCACCGCCCTTGACGAATACGAACTGGCCAAGGCTTGCCGCCGCGGGCTCCGTCGAGAAGACCTCGGACGTGACCATGTCGTAGACCACGTCGATCGGACCCGCGCCGACGTCATTGCCGCCAGCGTGCTTGTTGATGATGGTCACCTTGCCCGTGAAGGAACCGGGCTTGATGCCCGCGACCTTCGGGGAGAACGGAAACGACGCCTCGCTGCGTGACAGCTCCGTGCGCGGCTGCATGGGAATCTCTTGCGGCGTGATGGGCGTGCACGTGCTGCTCGTGTCGGGCTTGAAGCAGCCGGTCAGCTTCGCGATCGAGGAGCCCTCGTCGCCGCCAAGCAAGAATCCGTCGCCGTTGACCTCGATCTGATCGTTGACGAAGATGACGCCGTCGACGATGCCGGTCGGCGTCGGGGTGAGCGAGGTACGGAAGTGGAGCGGCTGGGTCAGGTTGCCGGTCTTGTACGTATCGCCGTTCGCAGCCGAGACGTACTCGACGTAGAGATCGCCCTGGAAGTCCGTGTTGCCGCCGAGCTTGGTGATCTTCGCGGCATCGACTGCGACCGTGAGTGTACTGAAGTCCACGAACTTTGCCGACCACGACTCGTCGACGCTCGTGCTGCCGGCGCGGCCGACAAGCCGCAGCGTGGCTGTACCCCACGCTTCGTCGACGAACGATGCACCCTTCACGACGATCTTCGTGCCGGGGACGATTGTCCCGGGCGCGACCTTCGAGATCGAGAGACCTTCGAGACCGGGATCCGACGCGGTGGAGCTAGCGCATCCACCAGCGGCGATGACGAGTCCGAGCAGCGGGACAACGAGGCGGTTCATCACTGAACCGAAAGGTTAATGCCGTACGTGTTGGTCGCTCCATCCCAACCGCGGACGACGACGTAATAGTCACATCCAGCCGCGCAAGTGCCCGTCGTCGGGACGGTGTAGGTGGCGTGCTCGTTCGCGTCCGCGCTCTGGCCGTGGGCCGCCGAGCAGCCGGTGAGATCGGTCGGGCTGCACGGCCACAGGTCGTTGAAGTCCTTGTAGAAGTGGAAGTCGAGATCCTGGGTGTTGTTGGCCTGCGCGAACGTCAGGTCCATCGTGATGGTCTCGCCGCCGAACAGGCGGACCTTGTACCAGTCGTCGTCGTTGGTGCAGATCTTCTGGGCCGTCGCCGCGTGCGCCGGGTACTGGGTGATGCGCGCCTGGCTGAACGTGTCGTCGTCCTCGGCGGCGTCGTCGACGCACGTCGTGTTGCAAGTCTCGGCCGTCTTGTCGAACAGCAACAGGTAGTCGCTGCGCGCCGCTCCGTAGCCGTTGACCTTGATGTAGTACGTCGCGGCCTTGAGGCAGGTGTTGATCGCCTCGTCAGACGTGTACGCGGTCGACTGCGAGATCACCGTGCCGTCCGAGCGGTAGAGGTGGAGGTCGAGGTCGGTCGCGCCGTCGCCGGAGATCTGGAGGTCGACGCGCGAGTCCGCCGCGATGACGATTTTGTACCAGTCGTCGTCGGCGCGTCCCGTCGTCGTCGTGCTCGGGCAGCTCACCATGTCGTAGAGGTTTGCGGCAAGAGTCGGGTTGGCCGCTGCGGCCGTGCGCGAGTCGTTCTCTTCGTACATGTCGTCCATGCATGCGCCGGTCGGCATCTGGCACGAACCGCTCTGCGGCACACACTGGTTCATCTGCATCCCGCCGACCGAGTAGATCGACGATGCCGAGCAGGTGTAGCCGGTCGGGCAGCCCGCGCCGCAACCCTGCAGGCAGTACGAGTCGCCCATCGAGCCCATGTAGACGCACTCGTTGCCGCTGCCGCACTGCGAATCGGCGGTGCACGCCGAGCACAGGCCCGCGGTGCTCGAGCCACCGGCGGTCACGACCATCGAGTAGACCTGCGAGACCGTGGAGTGGTCGCAGTTGCC
>JAYVWH010001125.1:0-2134 GCA_043786265.1 Kofleriaceae bacterium
GCGAGCGAGCTCACGGGGCGCGCCGCGCTACCGCCACCACCCACCACGATGATGGGCGGTCTCTACAATCACGTCACGCAGGTGCGCGAGGGCAAGTACAAGTACGGGCCGACGAACGTCAACTACGGCCTGCTGCCGCCGCTGCCGGGTACGCGCAAAGACAACAAGAAGCCACGGATGGCGGAGCGCGCGCGCGCCGACTTCGCGACATGGCTCGCGAGCGTTGCCGTTCGTGCCGCCTGACCCTCAGATTTCCGCGGCGGAACGACCACTCACGAGTAACTGATGACGTGCAACTACGCGACAGGACTTGTCGACGCGGTGGCGCATCCGTTGCTATTGCTCGGTCGCATGCGCCGCCGGCTGATCTCCGCCAACGTCGGCTCGCTCAGCCGCCCTTCGGCGCGAAGTTGAGCTTCTGGCCGCTGACCGATAGCTCGGCCATCATGCCGCCGCGGGGGACGACAAAAATAAACGTTCCCGCCTTCGCATCGATTGTTGCTGCGGCGCCCGTGGTGAGTGCGACCGCCGAGACGTTGGCGCCCACCGAGTAGTCACCGAGTTTGAGCTTGCTGATGTCGATCGGGTTGGAGAACACGATCAGCTCGGAGAACGTCTGCGCACCCACTTGAGCACCGATCGATCCCTGGTTGAGCTCGACAAAGCCTTGGCGTACTCCGTGCTCGTAGAGGACACCGCGGCCGTAGGCAGCGCCGGCGATGAACCCTCCCTTCCCAATCTCTGGAAACACGACATAGCCCGCCGAACGTCCGAGTAGCTCTGACAGGCCTGGGTCTCGCGAACGCATCATCCCGAGTGTCGAGTCGGCGCGCACAAACAGGTCTGCGCGTTCACCAGCACTTCTTGGAGCCGTCGCACACGCCGTGGCAGCACACACTGCCGCAGCTACGATCATTTGAGTAGTGAGTCTACGCATGACAGTTACCTCTTTAGTCACCAGCGCATGCAGCTCTGGCACCAGACGCGCGCACGATCACCCACGGGGCTGTGTCAATCGCGCAGCGTCAGCTCGGACTTCGCGAGCTGTTTCTTCCCGAGCATCACACGCACCACATAGACCTTGTTCGCTGCAAACCCCGCCGCGATGGTTGCCTCTGCTTGTGCGAGCAGCAACTTGCGCCCTCCGCCGAGCGTGAACGGAACCGATAGGAGCGGTGCCGCCTTCGCATCCACCTTGTCGGTGATCAGGAGGGTGATCGCCTTGGCCGGTGCAGCGAGCACGAGCGTCACGTGGAACGGCCACGGGGGACCCTTGAGCAGCTCGTAGCTGCCGTCCTTGGACAGATTGCCAGCGAGGTAGCCGGGCAGCTCATCACTGTTTGCCGGCGGCGCATCTGGCGAGATGACCAGCTTGCCGGCGTACGGCCGCAGCGCCTTTGCCTTGGCAGCCGCTGTCTTGTTCGCATCGGCGGTCGCTGTCTTGTCGTTAGCACCAGCGCGCCCCACCACCAGCATCAGCACTGCCATCGCAACCGCGAGACCCCGCATCCCGCGAGTATACTGCCCGCGTGCAACGACTGCTCGGCAAGTTCGCGATCGTGACCGGTGGCTCCAGCGGTATCGGCCTCGCGTGCGCGAAGGCACTCGCTGAAGAGGGCGCCGCGGTCCTCGCCTGCGGCCGGCGCTACCCCGAGGGGCCCGTCCAGCGTCCGGACCTGGGCAGCATCAGCTATGCACACCTCGACGTCACCAACGAGGCCGAGGTCAAGGCGCGGTTCGCAGACATGCCGAGTGTTGACCTCGTGATCTGCTCGGCCGGTGTCGGCACGTTTGCGCCGATCGTCAACGCCTCGGTCGCCGAGCTACGCGAGATGCTCGACGTTCACATCGTCGGCTCGTTTCTGTGTGCCCGCGAGGCGTTGCGCCGGATGCAGGTCCAGCGCCGCGGCCATATCGTATTGATCGGCTCGCACGCCGCGCACGAGTCGTTCACGGAGTGCGGCGGCTACACGGCGGCGAAGGCAGGCCAGCTCGGCTTGGCTCGCGTGCTCGCCGCCGAGGCGCGTCCGTACGAGGTCAAGGTCACGACCCTGCTGCCGGGCGCGACCGACACGCCGATCTGGGATGACCGTCCCGGCTTCGATCGCTCGAAGATGATGCAACCGAGCGACGT
>JAYVWH010001126.1:0-3447 GCA_043786265.1 Kofleriaceae bacterium
CACCCGCTCGGCGGGATCGAGGATGCAGTCCTCGAACGTGGCAGCGCTACCCGGGTCGGGAATCAGCGCTTGAACCTCGGGCGTCGCGAGGCCCGCGAACTGCTTCAGAAACTCCGCGCGACCGCGACGCACGAGCTTGTCGAGCTCTTCGCCGTGATTCGCGAAGAACCGGAACGGCCGCTTCGAGCCTGTCTCCTGGCCCTGGAACAGCATCGGGATCTCCGGGCCGAGGAGCAAGATCGCGGTCATCGCGCGCATCGATGCGCCGTCGGTGAGCGTCGTCAGCCGGTCGCCGAAGCCGAGGTTGGCGACTTGATCGTGATTCTCGAGGAAGTGGACGAACCGCGACGGCGTGAGCCCCAGCGTCGAGGTACCGCGCGTGTTGCGTTGCCATGCGTAGGGCTGGCCCTGGTACAAGAACCCGCGTTCGAGGGCCGAGATGAATTCCTGCGGCTTGCCCGCGTAGTCGTGGAGATATCCGTCAGTGCAGCCCGTGAGCGCGACGCGTGCGGAGTGTTCGAAGTCGTCGTTCCACAGTGCGTCGAGGCCGCAGCCACCGGCGTCGACAGGTCGCAGGAGTCCGACATCTTGGGGCTCGTTTTCGCCAACGATCCAGATCGCGCGATCGCCCGCAGCCGCGCGGGCTGCCTCGCAGAGGTCGGCGAGGATGTGCTTGTCCGAGGTGTCGAGGATCGCCTGGGTGGCGTCGATGCGCAGGCCGTCGAGATGAAACTCGCGGATCCAGTACGCGGCGTTGGTGACGAAGAATTCGCGCGCACCGGGCGGACTGAAGTCGAGAGCGTCGCCCCAGTCATTCGCGGTGACGGCCTTCATCTCGGGCGCGAACGCGTAGTGTGAGTTGCCGGCGGGCCCGAAGTGGTTGTAGACGACGTCGAGGATCACCGCGATCTCGAGTGCGTGCGCGCGGTCTACGAACGCGCGGAGATCCGTCGGGCTGCCGTACAGTCGGCACGGTGCAAACAGATTGACGCCGTCGTAGCCCCAGCCGCGGCGGCCGGCGAAGTCGTTGACCGGCATCATCTCGATCGTCGTCACGCCGACGTCGCGCAGAAACGCCAGCTGTTCCGCTGCCGCGGCCCACGTCCCCGCAGGCGTGAACGTGCCGACATGCATCTCGTAAACGACCTGCTGGTGCGGTCGAGTGATGCCGCGCCATTCAGCGTCGGTCCACGCCGCGTCCGCGGGATCGATCACCTGGGACGGGCCGAACGGTCCCTCGGGCTGGTACCGCGAGGCGGGATCGGCGTGCAGCGCGGTGTCGTCGCCAAGCCGGAACCGGTAGCGCGCACCGGCGCCCAGGTCTTCGACCAGCACGGAGTGATAACCGTTGCTCTCGGATCGCAACGTAATCTCGCGGCGGTCCGATTCCGTGACGAGCCTGACTCGCTCGTGCGCTGGCGCCCAGAGGCGGAAATGCACACCGCCGACCCGACACTCCGCCCCGATCGGAAATCTGTGCGGCACTCCCATCACGCCGGCTACTCGGTGCAGTGCACGTGCCACGGGCGAAGCGGGAGGGCCTCGTGCTATGACGCCGGAATGCGTCGCAGCCTGCTTGCTGTTTTGATCGCCGCCGCCGCGTGCGGTGGTAGCCCGAAGTCGACCACGCCGCCGATCCCGCTCCCGGATGACAAGCCGGTCGCGGAGAAGCAGCCGCCTGCCCCGGAACAGCCGAAGGAGCCCGCTGGGCCACCGATTCCTCAGGGTCCGGTCGAGATCCCGATTCCCGCGCGGCAGCTCGAGGTCAAGCTCGTGTCGGCGGGCAAGGGCAAGAAGGCCAAGCTCGCGCTGACGCCAAAGGCTGGGACGAAGACGACCACCGAGCTGGCGCTCGACTTCAGTGGCGGCCAGGACGGTCCGCCCGAGACCGGCGGCAAGATGGATCAGGTCGCGCCAACCGCGGTGCTGACCGCCGATGTCGAGACGCAGGAAGTCTCGACCACGGGACAGACGAAGTTTCAGATCAAGTTCTCGGGCGTCGCGGTCAAGGATCGCGCGGGCCAGAAGGTCAACAGCGACGAGTTCAAGGCGCAGATCGATGCGCTGATCGGCGCGACGATCCTCGGCACCGTCGGTGCCGACGGCCAGATGAAGGACGCGAAGCTGCGGATCGAGAAGCCCGACCAGAAGACGGTGGGTGGTCTGCAGTTCCTCGCGCTCTCGATGCTACCGATGTGGCCGGTGTTCCCCACGGAGGCCGTCGCGCCGGGCGCGAAGTGGACCGTGACGTCGTCGGAGAAGGTGATGGACAAGTTCGACATCACGAAGGTCGTGACGTACGAGCTAGTCGGCAAGAAGGGCGCGCTCTGGACGATCAAGGGAACCACCGCGATCACCGGCAAGGACCAGACGCTCGATACCGAGAGTGGTCCGACGCGCGTCGGCACGATCGGTGGCAGTGGCAGTCACGAGATCACGCTGGCCGACGGCACGCTGCTGCCAACGTTCAAGCAGAACTTGGCGACGACGTTCATCATCAGCGCCGACGTCAGCGATCCGAAGGCGCCCGCGAGCGCGAAGCCGCAGACCGTCGAGATCAAGTTTCACATCGAGCAAGCGAACGCGCTGACGCCGAAGTCCTGATCAAGCTCGTCGACTACGCAAAGGAGCGCTTGATCGTCGCCCCGGTGGGTGCGATCGGTGACCTCATCACCGCGGGGGCGCTTCGCATTGGTGAACGCATCGGGAGGATCAACGACGGCGTCGGTGCCGACGATGTCGTCACCGTTGACGCGTCGGCCATCGCCGCGGTTTTGATCGTGCCGCAGCCGGTACCGATCGTCATCGTCCATGAGGACGACGAGCTGCTCGTCTGCGACAAGCCCGCCGGTATGCACGTGCACCCGCTCGGACCGCATCGCGAGGGCACGCTAGTCAACGCGCTGCTGTGGCACGCGGGTGCGCGTCCGGATCAGCCGTGGGGACGCTGGCGGCCCCGACCCCTGCATCGACTCGATCGTGCGGCGCATGGCCTTATGGTCTTCGGCAAGAGCACCAAGGTGCACGCGATGGATCGCCGCTATCGCGCACGCGTGGAAGGGGTCATCGCGGGTGACAGTGGAACGATAGACGCACCGCTTGGCCGGGATCCTGCGCTCGACTATCGGCGCGCTGTCGTCGCAACTGGGAAGCGCGCGGTGACTCACTGGCGCGTCGTCGAGCGCGAGGCGCAGCACACCGTCGTCGAGCTCACACTCGAGACGGGACGGACGCATCAGATCCGCACGCACCTCGCGAGCCTCGGCCACCCGATCGTCGGCGATACGCTGTACGGCGCGAGCGGATCGGCAAGCGATGCGATCGCGCTACATGCGCACGAGCTCCGCATCGGGGATCGGGTCTGGCATTCATCCGCGTAGGTGCGGCGAACCACGGACACGGCGAGCGTCGGCCATCGCTGGCGAAGCGAGGCCGTGTTCGCGATCT
>JAYVWH010001127.1:0-3779 GCA_043786265.1 Kofleriaceae bacterium
CGGTGCTGATGAACGCTCCAGCGTGCGGCACATGCGGACGACCGATGCCGCCGATGCAGGCGGGAGCGCCTCCGGGCGGACCGCAGCCGGCGAAGACGATGTTCGGCTACGCCGCGCCCGTCATTCCGCAGGGCACCGGGAGTCCTCCACCGGCAGCAGGTCGGCCGGCAGGTCCAGCACCGGCGCCCGCAGGCGGGAACCCGTACGGCGCACCGCCGGCGGCAGGAAATCCTTACGGGCAACCCGGCGGGCAGCCGCCTGGTGGGCAGCCGGGCTATGGCCAGCAGCCGCAGGGCGGACAGCCGGGTTACGGACAGCCGCCGCAGGCAGCGCCAAATCCATACGGTCAGCCGCAGGCCGCGAACCCCTATGGTCAGCCGCAAGGTCAGCCGCCGGGTGGCGCACCGAATCCGTACGGTCAGCCGCAAGGTCAACCGCCGGGTGGGGCACCCAATCCATACGGTCAGCCGCCGCAGGCCGCGAACCCGTACGGTCAGCCGCAAGGCCAACCGCAGGGGCAGCCGGGATACGGACAGCCGCCGGGTGGACAGCCCGGATACGGACAGCCGCAGGCTGCACCGGGTGGTTACGGTCAGCCGCAAGGTGGACCGCCGGGGTACGGACAGCCGCAAGCTGCACCGGGTGGTTACGGTCAGCCGCAGGGACAACCGGGATTCGGACAGAACCCTGGTTATCCGCAGGCGGCCAATCCGTTCGCCGCGCCTCAGCAGGATCTGCCGGGGCCGATGGATGATCTCGCGCGCAAGATTCCAGGCTCGGCACCGGGGACGATCTTCGGCTTCCCGGTCAGCCAGCTTCGCGATGCGAGCCTGCAGCGGAAGATCCTCTTCCTCGCCGGTGTCGCGCTCGTCGCATCGATCATCATCCCGTGGAGCATCTCGCCGACGGTGTTCGCGTTCTCGAAGGGAATGCCCAAGTGGGACTTCCTGTTGTGGCCGCTGATCTCCGGTGGCGCGTATCTGCTCGTCGCGGCGGCGCCGCCCGACGTGCGTGCAAAGGTTCCGCCCGCGGTTTTGCAGTGGATTCCGTTTGGCGTTTCGTTCGCCGGCATCTTCATGGTCGGCAGTGCGGCCAGTGGAGCGGGCGGTGGCCACGACGGTCTCTACCAGCTCGGCTACGCCGTCCTGGTGTTCGGGTTGCTCGCGCGCATCTCGCAGCCCAATGATCAGATCGCACGCATCATCATTGCGGTCGGTGCCGGCATGCTCGTTCCCGGCTTGATCGACATTTTCCATTACATGTCGTTCAAGGGTCCGATCCTCGCCACGATCTACCTGCTGCTCGATCTCGTCGTGACGATCCTCGGCATCGCGTGCATCCTGTTCGTCGTTCCGCCGCAGAAGTTGCCGCCGGCGCTGCAGTCAGTGGATGCATTCGCGCCGCTGCTCGCCGCGGTGCTCATCCTCTGGTTGCCGGTGCACGTCGTGTTGTTCGGTCTCGTCATGCTCGTCCACATGCACGCGGGTGCGGGCGCGATCTTCCTGATGCTCCACATGCTCATCCCGATCGTCGCGTACTTCGGCGTGCTGATGATGGCGTCGCCATCCGCCTACGAAGAGGCGAAGGCGATGTTCGGCAAAGGCAAGTCAGGTGGCGGCGCGCCGCCGCAGGCTCCGCCAGCTGGTGGCTATCCGCCGCCGGGTGGCGGCTACCCGCCACCGCAAGGTGGTGGCTACCCGCCGCAAGGTGGTGGTGGCTATCCGCCGCAAGGTGGTGGTGGCTACCCGCCACAAGGTGGCGGCGGCTATCCGCCGCAAGGTGGCGGTGGTGGCGGCGGTGGTGGCGGCGGCGGCTGGCAGTAAGAGCAAGGTCCGGCGTGCCGGACCGCGCAGCGGCGCCGAATGGCGCTGCGCAGTTAGATTGACCCTCGCGTAAGGCAAAGGGCTCGTCGCACGACGGGCCCTCTGTCATTTCGGCGAGTATGCTCGCCGGCATGCGCGAACGCGGCCTGGAGTTCAAAGTTGGCCTGCTGATCCTGGTGTCGAGCGCGATCCTGCTCGGCTTCATCTTCGTGCTGGGGAACTTCTCGCTGCGCCCGGGGTTCACGATCGCCGTCGACTTCGACTACATCGGTTCGCTGCAGCAGGGCGCGCCAGTCAAGGTCTCCGGCATCAAGGTCGGTAAGGTCCAGGCGGTCAGCTTCTGGGGTGGAAAGGAAGATCCCAAGCTCGGCAAGCGCGTGCAGGTGCGCGTGACCGTCTGGATCGAGGACCGCGTGCGCGACGGCATTCGCAGCGATGCCGAGTTCTTCATCAACACCGCCGGCGTGCTCGGCGAGCAATACCTCGAGATCGTGCCGGGCCATGATTTCGAGAAGCCGCCGATCGCCGCGCTCGCGGTGCTCCACGGGGCGCCCGCCGTGCACGATCCGCCGCGGACCGACCTCGTCGTTGCCCGCCTCTACGAGGTGCTCGACGGTGTGGCCGCTGTGCTGCGCGACGATCGCGACGCGATCAAGAACCTCCTGTCCAACAGTGCGAACGCGGTCAAGGAAGCGAACCAGCTGCTCGTGGACAACCGCGCGGCGATCGGCGATCTGATCACGAGCGGTGCCGCGCTCGCGAAGGAAGCGAAAGTTACGCTGACCAAGGTCAACAACGGCCTCGGCGATGGCCGCTCCGTCGCGACGCTGCTCGGTGATGCCGACGCGACGCTCAAGACCGCCCAGCACACGATGACAACGCTGACGCCATCGGCGCAGACGTTGATGGCCGATGCGACCCGCGTCACGGGCATCATCACGGAGCAGCGGATCGACAAGGCAATCGATGCCGCGGACAAGGCGGCGAAGGCGGCGGGCAAGGCCGGCGGGCTGATCGACAACGTCAACGGGATGGTCACCGACCTCCGCGCGGGCAAGGGCACCGCGGGCGCGTTGCTCGCGAAGGACGACATCTACTCGGACCTGCGCGAGCTGATTCGTGACCTCAAGCGCAATCCGTGGAAGTTCTTCTGGAAGGAGTAGAAACGATCCGATGAGCCTCCTCGCCCAGGATCAGCAGCTCACGCGCCGCGTCGGTGCGGCGGCGATCGTGCTGCTAGCGATGGCGATCGGCTTCTTCGTGTTCGTCAACGACCGCATCGAGTGGGGCTCGCCGATGCACGTGCGCGTGTACTTCGCATCGACCGGCGGTCTCGCCGAAGGCGCGCCGCTCGTCGTCGCGGGGCGCGCGATCGGTCACATCGAATCGATCGCGCTATCGCCGCGTGGCGCGAAGTCGCCGCTCGCCGGCGAGGAGGGCATCGTCGTCCACGTCGTGGTCAAGCGCGACGACGCCAGGCGAGTGGTCAAGGGTGGCGATGTGTTCGTGACGTCAGCGGGCGCACTGTCGGCGCGCTTCATCGAGCTGGGCCCGCCGCCCGGACCTGGGCCCACGATCACCGATGGCGACGAGTTTCGCGGCAACGATCCGCCGAGCCTCGATCGCGTCTTGCAGCGCACCTGGGACAATCTCAACACGGCGCGAAAGTTCGCCGAGGATGTCCGACCCGAAGCGCACGCGCTCCGTGGAGAGATCGACAAGCTGCAGGCGTTGCTCTTCGAGCTCGCGCCCGAGATCCTGTTTCGCGCCGACTTCCGCGAGCTCTCCGACGAAGCGAAACGCACCTACGCCGCTCTCGGTGGCGACGCCGGCATGGCCCGCGCACGCGCCTTGCGTGACGAGACCACGTCGACGATCGGTCAAGCTCGCGAGTCGATCGCGCGCTTGCGAACGAGCGCAGAACTCCTCGGTGCGAGCCTCGACGTGCTGCGCGGC
>JAYVWH010001128.1:0-2610 GCA_043786265.1 Kofleriaceae bacterium
GGTCGTGGCCGCGGCACCCTGGCACCCCGATAGCTCACGGTCATTCGTGCGGTGGGCGCATGACGGCATGCTCCAACGGGCGCGTTGTCAGCGGGCGCCGCGGGCTTTCTGCGTGCGCGGTCGTGTAGCCGTGCGCTCATCGTGCGCGCACAGGCACGATCGCTGCTGGGCTGTGGTAAGCCACCGGGATGTCGACCAATCTCGAGGCCCAACTTCGCGAGCAGCTCACCGCGTCGCTGAAGGCCAAGGACCTGAAGACGGCGAACCTGATCCGTATGATCAACACGAAGATCATGGAGCGACGGACGGCCAAGGACTTCACGGGGCAGGTCGACGATGCGCTCGTTCTCGACGTGCTCGGCGCGTACAAGAAGCAGATGGAGAAGGCCAAGGCAGACTTCGCCGCAGCGGGCGAGCGCGGCAAGGAGCAGCTGGCCGAGCTCGAGTTCGAGGTCGCGTGGTGCGCGAAGTGGCTCCCCGCTCAGGTGAGCGAGGCCGAGCTGCGCGAAGCGGTTGCCAAGGTCGTCGCCGAGCTACCGCAGAAAGATCCGAAGATGGCGGGCCGCGTGATCGGCGCGATCAAGAAGCAGTTCGGCGATCGCGCGGATGCGCAGCTCGCGAAGAAGCTCGCTGAAGAGCTGCTGTCGTCGTAACCGCTATTCCCAGCCGTCGTCAGCGCCGCCATTAGCGGTCGTCGATTCGTCGCCACTCTCGGACTTGCTCTTCGACGGGATCTTGACCGACGCACCGAGCGAGGGCTCCTGCGCTTCGTCCATGAGGCGCGCACCTTCCATGAGGAGGTGCGTGGTCGAGACGCCGACGCGATCAACACCCTCGACGACGCACCCGACGAACTCGAACTCGCCGGCGCCCCACGTTAACAAGTAGTAGACGCAGTCCGCGTCGACGGGCTCGTCTGCATCGTTGAGGCGTGCGTGGACGACTTTGCCCTCGCGCACGAGGACCTGTGCCGTCGGACCGTCGCTCGGCGCGCGCAGCTGGAGCAGGCCGGTCTTGCGCTCCATCTCGATCAGAACGAGCAAGGACGACAGGCCGACCTGGGTCAGGTCACCGCGCAGGCCCGACCCGGCGAGCTGATCGCGGGTCTCCTGGACGGCCTGCGCCGTTCGGCGAAGCGTCTTGGCGACGCGGAGGTCGAGCTCTTCGAAGCGGAACGGCTTGGTCACGTAATCGTCGGCGCCGAGGCGAAAGCCGCGGATGCGATCATCCTCGGATGACAGAGCGGTCAGGAAGATCACCGGCAGCATCGCCAGCTCGGTGTGGGAGCGCAGCTGGCGGACGAGTGACCAGCCATCCATCTTCGGCATCATCACGTCCGTGATCAGCAGGTCCGGCGTGCGAGCCAGGGCACGCGCCAGCGCATCCTCGCCGTCTACCGCTGTCTCCACGCTGTAGCCGCGTTTCTCCAGGACTGTCGCGACCATGCGCAGGATCCACGCGTCATCGTCGGCGATTAAGACGTGCGGAGCCATCGCTGAGGTCAGGGTAGCTTGGTCCCCCTCGGCACGGCAAGTAACGGGGACGACCCGGTTGGGGCGATCCGCCCACTTTCTCGACGGAAATCGGCGGCGCTTTGGCCCGCTGGCTTGCGCAGTCGCTGCGGGCCGTTGATTACCCGCTTCTCGTCGGTGATTCTGCGCCGTGGTCGGCCTCGAGGCGGGCCATCAGGCGGTTTCGCCGGGCGATGTCCAGGCGGCTCGACGTGTGCGCCGCCAGCATGACGAGCAGGCCCAGCATCGCGAGGGTCAGGCTGCGAGCGCGCCCGAGCAAGGTCACGAACACGCCACTCGCACCCGCAGCGCCGAGCACGTGGAACAGTGCGTAGTTTCCGCCATCGGCGACGCCGAGCCCGAACGGAATGAAGGCCGACATCCAACCGATCAGAACGCCGACCGAGAACACGCCAGCGAGCAGGATAAAGTTGACGTGCACGCCGACCGCGATCAGGACGAGTGTCGTCGCGGACCAGCTGCACAGCCGCGCCGCGCAGACGAGCAGCAGTCCACCACGCGTCCCTGGCGACTGGTTTGACTGCAGCTCGCGCAGCTGCCGATCGACCTCGAGCAACTTCACCGACCACTTCTGGCGACCTTCCTCCGAGATGATGTGTAGACCGTGGGCCGCGGTCAGTAGCGTCTTGAGTGCGCCGCGCTGGATCACGATGCCGACGCCGATCACGAGCGGGACGATGATCGCGATTCCGACCCACACGATCAGCTGCAGGTCGTGCGGCAGATCAACGAGCAGCGCGGTGATCGGTACGCCGATGATCAGGATCGCGACCGACAGATAGAACGACGCGAGATTGAGCAGCACGATCGAGGTCACGACGCGCCCGCGCGGCGCATGCGACACGAGCAGTGTGACCTTCGTGGCCTCGCCGAGTGCGCCACCGGGTGTGAGGATGTTGATCGCGCGCCCGGACGCCTGTGCGGCGAGCACACGCCAGTACGTCACCATGCGCTGTTCGGGCCGCATGAACTGATGAATCGCGGCGGCCTCGCACGCGAGGGCAGCGACATCGAGGGCGATGATCACGAAGAACCAGCCACCGACGCCACCGAGTACGCGCTTGACGTTGTCGAGGCC
>JAYVWH010001129.1:0-4069 GCA_043786265.1 Kofleriaceae bacterium
CCGTCGCGTCCGAGCGATGCAGGCGGCCTCGATTCCCTGATCGCGGGCCTCGGCGACGACACCGGAATGACCAAGGTCGACGACGCACCGAAGCGCCGCGACCCGATCAGCGACATCATCCGCAAGGATCCGCGCAAGGGCGAGGCGGTCAACCTGGGGGCGCGGGTGCCATCCCTCGACGATCCCGATGACGACGTGTCCCCGCCGCCGTCGCGCTCGCGCCGCTCGGACTCGCCGAGGGTGTCGCCGCGTGCATCGAGCGCGGATGAGGCCGCAGCGCTCGCGGCGATCGGCGATCTCGACGGACCCGCGATGCGGATGTCGTCTGCCGCCGAGCAGGCGACCGCCGCGGCGGACAAGCTCGACAAGGCCGCCGCGCGTGTGGAGCGTGCCGCGCATCGCGCCGACAGCGAGCACGAGCCGGCACCGCGACGCATGGCTGTACCCGCGCGTCCGATCATGCCGATCGTGATCGACGACCTTCCGGCGCCTCGCCTGAAGAGCCCGTTGCGGGGCGTGTTCGGCGCGCTGCTCGTCGTCGGGATCATCGGCGGCGCGGGTTACGGCATCTATCACAAGATGCAGGCCGACAAGGCCAACGAGGAAGCGGCCCGGGTCGACAAGGAGACGCGCGCGAAGGAGCAGGCCGACATCGAGAGCAAGCTCAACGCCGCGCAGCCGGACTCCGGCACGATCGAGATCAACGCCACCGGCGCCGGCATCTGGATGCGCCTTGGCCGCACGCCCGCGAAGCTGCCGATCAAGCTTCCAGCGAGCCAACCGCACGATCTTGTATTGCTGCGCGAGGGCAGCGAGGTGACCGAAGCGCAGATCAACGGCACGAGCTGGACCGGCGCGAAGGAGACGCTCAAGGCGAAGCTCGACGTCACGCTCAAGCCGTCGAAGGCGCTGCCGGTGATGCCGTTGCAGCCCAAGTCGGTCGTGCTTGCGTCGACGGGCGTGATCGGCAGCGGCAACGTCGAGATCACGTCCAACCCGACGGACGCCGAGGCGTGGCTGTTCATCGGCGCGAACACCGCGCGGTTCAACGAGCTGATCGCGGGACGCGACTACGAGTTCCGTATCGTCAAGCCGGGCTTCAAGACGCAGACGGTTCAGGTCAAGGCCGACGACTGGCGCGATGGCGGCGATGCGCGCATGCCGATCGATGCGGCGCCGAAGAAGGCCGTGGTGACCAAGACGGTCGAGCTCGAGCCGGACCCCGACGCGAAGCTCAAAAAGGGGAAGTAGTGGCGGGACGCACGCTGCACGTGCGGTGTGGCACCTGGGAGCAAGTCGACCAGTTCACCCAGCGCAAGCTGCGCAAGGGTCGACTCCTGTCGATGAAGGTCCCGTTTGCGGCGAAGGTCGGCACGGCGGTAACGCTCGGGCTCGAGCTGCCGAACGAGATGGTGGTCGCGATCGATGGCTTTGTGCAGAAGGCCTCGCCGGTCGAGCTCGATGGGAAGCCCGACGGCACCCGCACCTGGATCGAGATCGAGCTGACCGGATTCACTGACGAGGTTCGCGCGCGCCTCGAGACACTCTCGAAGATGCGCGAGGACGAGCAGACGCCGGTCGCCGATGTCCTGCCGGTCGCGCCCGCGCGCCGCGCATCGAGCGCGAACATGGGCGAGGACCTGCCCGATGACGAGCGGGCGTTGTTCCAGCACCTCTCCGCCGAGCTGCGCCGCCTGCGCCAAGCCGCGGTGCACGAGGTGCTCGGCGTCGCCGCCGAAGCGGGACCGGCCGAGGTCCGCCGCAAGTGGAAGGACTTGATCCGCAACAACCACCCCGACCTCGTCGCGCGGCGTGGCGCGCCCGCGATCACGCATCTCGCCGAGGAGCTGACGATCCTCGCGAACCGGGCCTACGATCGGATGCGCGCGAACCTCGTCGCTCAAGGTCGCGGAACGGTCGCAGGCCCGACGCTCGCATCCCCGCCGGGCTGGCTCGTCGGTTTCGAGGACATCCAGAGCGGTGAAGGGCTGCCCCCTGCTTCGGCTCGCTCACCGAATCGCTACGCGCGTGCGGGCACGCCACCGTCGTCGCCCGAGCGCGACCTCACGCCAGCGCCGCGTCCCGCGCCGACGGCCGGCGGAGGAGGGCAGGGCAGCGACGCGTACGAGATGCGCGCGCGCACCATGCTCGGCCAGGGCGACTCGAACACCGCTCGGGAAGTTCTCGCGGCCGCGCTCGTCGTGTACCCGCGTAGCAAGCCGCTGCGCTCGCTCTACTACGTCGCGACCGCTCTCGCGGCGTTGCAAGATGGCGAGGTGATGCTCGCGACGTCGCAGCTCGAGACGGCGCTCGCGCATCACGGCGAATGCTCCGAGGCCGCGAAGCTGCTCGACCACGTCCGCAAGCACGGGGCGCCCGCGATCGACGTCGTGAAGAGGATCTTCCGATGATGGCGGCTAAAGGTCGCGCCGTCGGCATCGATCTCGGTACGTCGAACTCGGTCATCGCAGTGATCGACCGTGACGGTGCGCCGCGCATCCTGACCAGCGACGAGGGCGCGACCACGATGCCGTCTGTCGTGTGGTTCTCACCGGACGGTCCGATCGTTGGTGAAGGGGCACTCGCGGGGCTCGACCACAGCCCGGACCTCACCATCTTCGGCGTCAAGCGTCTGCTCGGTCGCAGGTTCGATCACCCCGAGGTGCGCAAGCTGTCGCGCGTGCTGCCGTACGAGCTGACCGAGGCGCCGAACGGTGACACATGGATCCGGCTCGGCGGTGGCCGCTCGATCTCGCCCGAAGAAGTCTCCGCGATGATCCTGCGCGAGCTGCGCCGGGCCGCCGAGCGATTCTTCCGCGAGCCGGTGACGCGCGCAGTGATCACGATTCCTGCGTGGTACGACGCAGCGCAGCGTCAGGCCACCAAGGATGCCGCGCAGATTGCAGGACTCCACGTCATGCGTCTACTCAGCGAGCCGACCGCCGCAGCGCTCGGTCATGGCTCGCATCGCGGTGCCGATCGCCGGTATCTCGTGTGCGACCTCGGTGGTGGAACGTTCGATGTCGCCGTCGTGGACGTAGATGGTGGTGTGTTCGAGGTGCTCGCGACCACCGGCGATCCGTTCCTCGGCGGCGACGATGTTGATCGCGTGATCGTCGAAAATTTGGTACGCGACGTGCGGCAATCGCGCGGCCTCGATCTCTCGACGGACGCCGTGGCGATAGAGAAGCTGCGCCTCGCCGCGCAGCAGGCCAAGCACGATCTGTCCGCGCAGCCCGCCGCGATGATCGATATCCCTTCGCTCGCGCTGCTGCCGTCCGGCAAGAGCCTGCAGTACATGCGGCCGCTGCGCCGCGACGAGGTCGAGCTGTGGGCGTCGCCGCTGATCAAGCGCCTCGCCGCACCAATCAAGGAAGCCTTGCGGCGCTGTGCACGCAAGCGCGAGGACGTCGAGGAGGTCCTGCTCGTCGGTGGCAGCACGCGCATACCCGCCGTGCGCAAGGAGCTCGCTGTGATCACGGGCCGAGAGCCGAGCACGATCGCGAATCCCGAGGAGGTCGTCGCGGTCGGCGCTGCCCTCGAGGTCGCCCGCCTCGACGGTGCGATCGATGGCGTGCTTCTGATCGACGTCGTTGCGCGTGGGCTCATGATCTCTCGTCAGGACCAAGACTGCGAGCCGGTGATCGCCCAGAGTGCCGTGGTACCGACGCGCGAGCTTCGACTCCTGCCGACGCGCCACGACGATCAGGTGCGCGTCGAGCTCGATCTGTGGGAGGGCGAGTCTCCAGATCCGGGTAGCAACCGGCACCTTGGACGCTACGCGGTCGTCGATCTTCCCGCGGCGCCCGCTGGAGACGTGCTCGTCCTCATCGAGGTCACGATCGATACCGACGGCGTCATCCGTCTCGGCGCAAGCGAGATGGTGTCGGGTGAGCGCCTGACGATCGAACAGATCTATCACGCGGGCCTGGCGCGCTCGGAAGTGGCGCGGATCGCGAAGCAGTTCGTCGAGGCGACGTGAAGCGTTTGCTCCTGGTGCTTGCCGCGTGCGGCGCCAGCGCGCCGCCCGTGACCGTCGCTCCGGTCGCCAAGTCGGCCCCGATCACGG
>JAYVWH010001130.1:0-5065 GCA_043786265.1 Kofleriaceae bacterium
GGGAGGATCTTCGCGAGCTCTTCGGGAGAGTCGATGCGGTAGGTGTCTGCGCTGCCCGCTCCACTGATCGGCTTGATGATCGCGGGATAACCGGTGACCTCGATCGCGCGCTTGACGTCGTCGATCGAGCGCACGCGCGCGGAGCGCGGAACACGCAGACCCGCAGCCTCGACACGCTCCTTCATCAGCTGCTTGTCGCGAAAGCCACGCACGGTGTCCACCGACATCCCCGGCGTGCCGAAGATCTCGGTGAGTCGCGCAGCCGTCAGCACGAGCGGCTCCCAGTTCGCGAGTACGCGATCGACCGACTTGCCGCGCAGCCATCCACGCACGCGCCGGATCACGTCGGCCTCGTCGAACAGCGACGGGACCTCGAGGTAATCGGACATGTAGCGGCGCAGCTCGGGATCTGGCGTACCGTCGCCGACGCCGAGAACACTGGCCCCGACCTCGGCGAGGCCGCGCGTGAAGTGGCGCATCTCCGTCGGATAGCGTGGTGACAGAAAGACGACGCGCATCTATGCGTACTCGACCTGGACGGTCTCGATGATCGAGGTCATCGCCTTCTTGACGACCTCGGTGTCGGGGTGGCGCACGATCACGTAGCCATCACCCTCGTAGCTGTCGGACTTCGGCGTGCCTGCCGTCGGCAGCTTCGACTCGACGACGATGTTACCGACCAGTGCATTGGCGCGCTCGACGCCGCGCACGCCGGTGACGCGACCGCGGCCGGGTCCGCGCAGGAACGCACAACCGACGGCGTACTTGCGCTCGTACGGACCGTCGAACGCGCTATCGACCACCGCGCGCGCCCATGCGCGATACATGTCCACGTCGTGCGCGAAGCTGTTCATGCGCACGATGTTCGCGCCGGGCGGCCGCGCGGCGATCTCGCCGATCGCGATCGAACCGTCGTCGCGGCGGAACCACTCCATGTGCGTCATCCCGGTCTCGAGGCCGAGCGCCTGCACCGTCTTGACGCCGAGTGCGCGGGCATCGGCGTAGTCGGGGCCGTCGATCATGCGCGGCAACACGACGACCCACTGGATCCACGGGCTCTCCATGACTTCTAGCGGCGTCGGGTAGTAGCGCGTGGCGGACTGGAACTGGACCTGGCCGCCGACCGTGATCGTCTCGAAAGAAAACTCGCGGCCGCGCAGAAACTCCTCGGCGAGGGCGGGGCGCTCGGGACTGGCATGCAGCGCCGTGAGCGCGCCGCGCAGGTCATCGATGCTGTTGATCCGCCACGTCGACTTGCAGCCCATCCCGGCGGGAGGCTTGAGCACGAGCGGCAATCCGACCTGCTGGACGAACTGCTCGGCATCGGCCCAGGTCCGGATGAGGCGGTGGCGAGCGCAGGGCAGACCGTGACGCCGCAGCTCGTCCTTCATCCGGGCCTTGTCGCGGAACAGGTCGGCGGTCGCCGGCGGGGTGCCTTCCACCCCGAGTGCGCGGCGGACCTCACCCAGCTGGACCTGAAGCGGCTCCAGGATCCCGACGATCCGGTGAATCCGGCCGTGGCGCTTCTCGAGCAGCCGGGCCGCCTCGACGAGCTGGCCGGTGTCCAGGGCATCCCTCACCCCGACGATATCGGCGAACAGGCCGCGATCCGAGCCGCCGGGGGCCTCCTGGGCGATCCCGAGCATCCGGACCCCTGGCAGCCGGCCAACCGCCCGCGCAAACCGCATCGTCGTTTCGAGGGGGAACGGTGCCGCAAAGACCACGTTGCGCATCGCGGGCCTTGTATCACCAGAAGCACGAGGTCGGTGCGACAATGGGGTGCCGATGAACGTTGTCTTCCTCGCCTGCGGCTACCCGCCCGAGATGCAGCAGTACACCCGCGGGCTTGCCGAGGTCGGAGCGAACGTCTTCGGGGTCGGCGACTCGCCTGCTGCGTCGCTCGCTCCGTCATTCAAGCGCTACCTCGCGGACTACCTCCAGGTCCCGAAGCTCCTCGATGAAGACGACGTGGTCGCACGCGTGTCGGCGTGGATGCGCGGGCGCACGGTCGATCGAATCGAAGCGAACTGGGAGGTCATGGTCCTGACCGCTGCACGCTTGCGGGAGCGGCTCGGCGTCGCGGGCATGTCCCTCGACACAGTCCGCGGCTTTCGCGACAAGCAGCTGATGAAGGAGCGCGTCGCTGCCGCCGGTCTGCGCGTCCCCCGTTCGGCGCGCGTGCGCAGCGCCGCCGAGGCCAACGAGGCAGCCGACCGGCTCGGATATCCGCTCGTGATGAAGCCGATCTCCGGAGCGGGCAGCGCCGACACGTACGAGGTCGGAAGCCCACGCGAGCTCGAGCAGGTGCTCGCCCGCACCCAGCACGTCCGCGAGGCGAGCCTCGAGGAGTTCATCGACGGCGAGGAGTTCACGTTCGATACCGTCTGCATCAACGGTCGCCCGGCGTTCATCAACGTCGCGCAGTACCTGCCCAAGCCGCTGATCGCGCGCACGAACGAATGGATCAGCCCCGTCATCACCACCGTGCGTAACCTCGGCCAGCCCGCACTCGCCGACGGTATCGCGCTCGGCGCGCGCGTCCTCGGTGCGCTCGGCATGGGCACCGGCTTCACCCACTGTGAGTGGTTCAAGAAGCCGAGCGGCGAGGTCGTGTTCGGCGAGATTGGCTGCCGCCCCGGCGGTGCGCACCTCGTCGATCAGATGAACTACACGTGCGACATCGATCTGTTCCGCGAGTGGGCGCGCGCCGTGTGCTGGCACACCTTCGAAGCGCCGACGCAGCGCAAGTACAACGTCGCGATCATCTTCAAGCGCGCGATGGGGCAGGGCCGGATCTCCCGCATCGTCGGCCTGCGAGAGTTCATGCGCCGCTACGGCGAGCACGTGGTCGAGGACACGCTGCTGCGCCCGGGCACACCGCGCCGCAACTGGAAGCACACCCTCGTCTCCGACGGCTTCTTGATGCTGCGCCATCCCGACTGGCGCGTCGCGAACGAGCTCGCGAACATCGCCGCGACCGAGATCACGATGTTCGCGGAGTAGGCTTATCCGCCCTTCGGTTTTCGCGGTGCCACGACTGGCAGATCGAGATCTTTCGGCGGACGTAGTGGGCGAATAACCTGGGAGCCGTCAGGGCCGTCGATGACGTAGACGGTCTGACTCCCGTACCCGTCCGCCGATGCGGAGTAGCCGACGAATCTGAGTCCTAGGAGAGCTACGTACTGCTCGTTCTCCGTGCCCGTTCGGAGAGTCTCGAGGAGAAGCGGGGCGATCGACTGGTCGAATTCGCTCCACTCCGCCTTCCAGGCCTCCCATTCCCGTTTGCCGCCTTCCCAGTGGGGAGGAACGGGCGACCTGAGCAAGCGTGCAAGTTGCTGCTGTCGCCCAGGCTCCATCCTGGGGATCTTAGCGGGCCGACGCGCCTTTGGGCCTCGCTTGATAGTGGGCATCTTACGCGGTATTCTGCTCGCGATGTATCGGCGGCTCCTGGCAGACAGACTCGCGGGCGGACGAAAGTCGTTGTTGCTGCTCGGCCCACGTCAGGTGGGCAAGTCGACGCTGATCCGCGGCCTGAAGCCGGAGCTCTCGATCAACCTTGCCGACGAGGTGGAGTTTCTCGCACACGCTGCGGATGCCGGCCTGCTCGTCCAGCGCCTGCGCGCGACGTCAGCCCGGACGGTTTTCATCGACGAGATCCAGCGGCTACCGCGGCTGCTAAATACGATCCAGAGCATTCTCGACGGCAACCGTCCGCCACGCTTTCTGCTCACCGGTTCGAGTGCACGCAAGCTACGACGCGGGCGCGCAAACCTCTTGCCGGGCCGCCTCCACACCTACGAGCTCGGTCCGCTCGCCGTGGAAGAGATCGGCGACGACTTCGACGAGCAGCGAGCGCTCACCACCGGGATGTTGCCCGGCGTCTATGCCGAGCCCGACCCGCGCGAGCGCATGAAGACGCTGCGGTCCTACGCATCGTCGTACGTGCGCGAGGAGATCCAGGCCGAGGCGCTGACCAGGAATCTCGAAGGCTTCGTTCGGTTCTTGAATCAGGCTGCCGTCGCATCGGGGCAGTTCGCGGATCAGAGCAGGATGGCCAAAGAGGCGCAGGTGACGCGGGCCACGGTCCAGCGCTACTACGAGATCCTCGAGGACACGCTGCTCGCGATTCGCATCGATGCGTTTGCAAAGAGCGAGCGCAAGCGGCTCGTCCAGCATCCGAAGTACTTCCTGTTCGACGTCGGCGTCTTCAACGCGCTCGTCGGAAGCTTCGACACCAGTGGCGATCGGTCCGGCACATTGTTCGAGCATTTCATCGTTTCGCAGATCGTCACGATGGCGCATGCGCACGATGTGGAGATTCGCCTCTCGACGTACCGCACCGAGCACCGGGCGGAGATCGATCTTATCGTCGAGCTCGGCAAGGACGTGTGGGCAATCGAGCTCAAGGCCGGCAAGCAGGTAGGTACCGGCGACACGACGGGCTTTCATAGCTTCGCTCAGTTCTACGGGCGACCTCACAGGCGCGTGCTCGCGTACCGCGGTGATCACCGCCGAACGCTCGGCGATGTCGACGTTTGGCCGTACCGCGACCTGTTGCGCGAGTTGGGTGCCCGCATGTCGAAGCTTTAGGTGTGCTCACCCCATCCCGACGTTCACCGACGAGGATAACACTCGGCCTGCGTGCGCCGCTGTTCCTGGGGATCCATCGGGTTGACCGTGTACTCCCTGCATTCCGTGCCCGGATTGCACGACAGCGCGGGGACGGCTCCGGATCGACGGCGCAGAACCCTCCTTGCACTTCGCCATCGATGCACGCTGCACCGCACGCCGTCTCGGCGTAGCTATAGCCCTCGTCGCATACGACCCACGTCGTCGCATCCACACACGTGCCGCCGTAGATCGCTCCGCCACAGCGCGGGTCGGGTTCTCCGGTGGTCGTGCAGACGCCGTGCCGCAGTCCCTCTCCGTCGACGAGATCGATGCAGCGGTCCTCGCCGCAGTCGGGACCTAGCATGGCGAACTCGTCGCCGGCTTCGCCTCCACACACGCGGATTCCGTTTCGCGAGCACGTGCTCTCGCCCTCTGCGCAGGTGTCGCGACACCC